>CAZXXV010000030.1:4080-16128 GCA_964644725.1 uncultured bacterium | reverse complement strand
ACTGTGCGGTCCCAGGTGACCTGTCGCCTATCTTACGCACCGCACAGTAATGAAACGATCCTCGCCGACGGAATGATCGGGGTCCCGCGCCGTGGCCGACAGCGGGTCTCGGAACGCAGTCGCAGCTTCCTCGAAGGAGACCCCGTGCTTCTTGAGATTGGTAGCGGCCTTCCGTGGATCCCACTCGAATTGCATCGAATGATCCTTCCACGGTTGGACGGATTGGGTCTACAATTGCGCAGAACTGCATAACTCGGGGGGCACTGACAGGCTCGCCGCCTATGCCACTGAGGTGATTGCCGAAGGCGGATGTCTGTCTCGCGGGGACTCAACGTGTTCGGGCTGCTGGGCCTTCCCGCGAGCAGCCACGCTGCCTGGCCTTCTTTGCAGCACAACGGGCGATCTGTCGAGGGGCGTCGAATGCCTGGCGGCGCCACTAGCCCTCACCCCACAGCCTCATCCTATGAGGGACTCATCCAGCACGTCAAGGCCTTTCTCTCGCCTGGTGAGGCATCCTTCTTCCAATAAACGCGCTAGCCACCAAGTAAGGGCATGGAGGCATCGCTCAGTGGAGTTATCCCGTGCCGTCTTGGCGAAGAGTTCTTGACGCCCTTAGGACCGGCGGGATAAATTAGCAACTAGAAATCGGGGCGGAACTTGCACAGAATGCTCCGGCCCGCGCAAGCTTCTGCGCCAGAGATGGCGGTTGTCGCGCGGGCTTTTTTGCGTTTCGCGGTCCGCGAACTGCCAAACGCCATGATTTCGTGGTGATCAGGCAACTCGGCAACAGGGCAATCGGGGACTCAAGATTCGCTGGATGCCGGGTTGGCTAATCGCCTTCGGTGCTTGGACGCATGATTGAGACGGCGGACATCGTCATCATCGGCGCGGGGATCGTGGGGTGCAGCATCGCATATCATCTCGCGGTGCAAGGCAGCGTGAAGATCGTCGTGGTGGAGAAGGACCTCATCTGCTCCGGCGCCACGGGGAAGTCCGCAGGTGGAATCCGGCAGCAGTTTGCGACGGACTTGAACGTCCGGCTCTCTCTCGAAAGCCTGCAGATGTTCCATCGGATGCGCGACGAGCTGGGGATCGACCCCGAATTCCGCCAGGTCGGATATCTCTTCATGGCTACCACGCCGAAGGAGCTGGACCTGTTCCGCCGCCAGGCCGAGTTTCAACAGCAATACGGCATCCCTGTCCGGATCATCTCCACCGACGAAATCCGCAGAATCCTTCCGTACGTTCAACTGGATGACATCATCGGAGCGGCCTACTGCCCGACCGACGGCTACGCGGCCCCGTACGAGGTCACCATGGGCTATGCCTCGGCTGCACGCCGGCTGGGCGTCAAGGCCCACGAGCAACGTGCGGTGACACGTATCCTCCGCGAAGGGGGCCAGGTCGTCGGGGTGGAAACGCCGCTGGGACCCATCCACGCGCCCATCGTGGTGAATGCGGCCGGTGCCGAAGGCGGCCTCGTTGGAGAGATGGCCGGCGTGAAGGTCCCGGTGCAGCCGTACCGCCGCCAGATCTTCGTCACCGGCCCCGTGCCGGAGTTCAGCCAGGAGCCGCCTCTCACGATCGACTATCACCGGAATTGGTACTTCCGCGGCGAGATGGGCGGCTGCCTTTTCTCAGGGCCGAAGGATGAGGAGAGCACGTTCGACACCAACGTAGACTGGGAGCATCTCGCCGAGAGCGTGGCCAACGCCGTGGCACGCGTCCCGATCCTGGAACAGGCGGAGATCAAACGCGGTTGGGCCGGCTCCTACGACTTGTCCCCGGACAATAACGCGATCCTGGGCGCGGCCCCGGAGCTGCCCGGCTTCTACCTCGCGACAGGGCACAGCGGACACGGGTTCATGCACGGTCCGGCGACAGGCAAATTGATTGCGGAGCTGATCCTGACGGGGAAGACCTCGATCGACATCAGCGCGCTCAGCTTCGACCGCTTCCGGACGGGGAAGACCGTCCGCGAGCCGATGACGATGCACGAGGCCTAGGTGCTGCGGTTCGAGGTTCGAGGTGCTGCGGTGAAGGACGGTTCAACGTGCTGCGGTTCGAAGTGCTGCGGCTGAGAACACGAACCCCGAACCTCGAACAGAGAACCTCGAACCTTGAACGCCTTGCCCAGAAGGAGGCCGCCATGGCGAAGATCGAGCGGTTCGAGGACATCGAGGCCTGGAAAGAAGCACGGAAGCTGGCGCGCGAGATCTATGAGGTCACGAGGCGGGGCGGGTTCCGACAGGATCGAGATCTGCGGGATCAGTTGCGACGAGCCGCCGTATCGGTCATGGCAAATATCGCCGAGGGATTCGATGCCGGATCGACCCCGGAGTTCCAGCGATTCCTTCTCTACGCGTTGCGTTCGAGCTCCGAGGTGCAGTCTCACCTCTACGTCGCATTGGACCAAGGCTATCTGGACGACAAATGGTTTGCACTGCTATATGATCGGTCACGATCTGTGAAGAATCTCATCGGCGGGTTTCGCCGCTACTTGCGGTCGGCCACGCTGTCCCGTTCAGGAAGTCGCGCGTCCACTTCAACCACCAAGCCCGAACCTCGAACGGGGAACCGCCAACCGTGACTCCAGAACCTCGAACCTCGAACCTCGAACCTCGAACCGAGGCGAGGCTCATCATCGCCGCCAGCGAGGCGGACGCGAACCTGTTCTACGCGACGCGGTTCCTGGCGCCGGATCCTTTTGTGTTCCTCTGGCACGG
Organism: uncultured bacterium; assembly: GCA_964644725.1. Classification (GTDB taxonomy): domain Bacteria; phylum Methylomirabilota; class Methylomirabilia; order Methylomirabilales; family 2-02-FULL-66-22; genus 2-02-FULL-66-22. The sequence continues at coordinate 13,402 of CAZXXV010000030.1, read as the reverse complement.
GGCGGAGAAGATCCTCCTCATGTCGGACCTGGAACTCGACCGGGCCCGTGCGCGGGCCGCCGCGGACACCGTCCTCGCCATCCGCCACTACGAGGACCGGGCGAAGGCTTCGGGGATCGAGCGTCCCACGCGTGTTGACGCGCTCTGGGAACTCCTGCAGGATCGAAAGATTGACAGCCTCGTTGTGCCCGGGAGTTTTCCCGTCGAACACGCGGACAGGCTGCGGGAACGGGGAATCACTCTTCAGGTGAAGGCGGAGCCGTTCTTCGAGGAGCGACTGGTGAAGTCTCCGCTCGAGGTCGAGGCCATCGCGCAGGCGATGCGTCGAGCCGAAGGGGCGATGGATGCGGCCATCACCGCGATCCGCGAGGCCGAAGTCCGGGACGGCTTGCTCTGGTGGCAGGGCAAGGTGTTGACCGCTGAGGTCGTCAAGCGGCTCATTGCCCGGCAGCTTCTGGATGATGACCTTATCGCTCAGCACACCATCGTCGCCTGCGGGGAGGATGGATGCGATCCGCACAACGAGGGCAGCGGCCCCCTCCGATCAGGGTGTTCAATCATCATCGACATCTTCCCCCAGGATCTGGAGAGCCGGTATTTCGCCGACATCACCCGGACCGTGGTCAAGGGCCAAGCTCCGGACGGCTTGCGATGGATGTACCAGGCTGTGGCCTCGGGGCAGGCTTGCGCCCTTCGCCTGATCCGGGACGGCGCGGACGGCGAGGCGATTCATCGTGAGGTCCAGCAGACTCTGGAAGGGCACGGCTACCACACGGGCGAGGTCAATGGCCGGATGCAGGGCTTCTTTCATGGAACCGGTCACGGCCTCGGGCTGGAGGTCCACGAACTGCCTCGAGTGTCCAAGGTGAAGACGACGCTCCGCGCTGGGAATGTTGTCACGGTGGAGCCCGGCCTGTATTACCCGGGTGTGGGAGGCGTCCGAATCGAGGACGTCGTCGTGGTGACCGAGACGGGGTGCCAGAACCTCACGACGTACCCCAAGGAACTGGAGGTCTAAATGCCGGATCTTCGCTATCGCACTTTTCGCATGAAGGTGTACGGGCGCCTCTGTCCGCCGAACATCACCCGTGAGGAGCTCGAGAGGTTCCTGACCCTGCTCGAGCGGCTGGACGAGGAGGGGATGGAGACCTTCTTCGAGGGGCGCCCGCTGGAGCGTCAGGTCCAACGCGTGGTACAGATCCTGAAGGAAGCGCGCGAATTGGGAGAGCGGATCAACGTCCTGGACCGGACGCTCCCGGCGCTTCCCCATGCCGAGATCACGGAGTGCTATGAGCGGCTGCGGGCCCTGGGCAACGAGATCGGTGACCTGGAGGCAGCCGGGGTCCTGAAATAGGCGAGAGGCGCTTCACGGGGAGGCCTTTCGGCGGGAGACGCGGCTGCCCGGAATACGCTTCGGCGCCGCGTGGACAGTATTCCATTTCGAAAATAGTTTTAGTTAGATAAGTATTTTAATTCCAACAGGATTGGCTGCGAACCATCAAGTATTTCATTAGAAATATGTCTCGCAGGATTTGTCTTTTCGTTCCGCCTGTTCTACCTGTCCTTCCCTGGTAGGCGAAACACCTTGACGCTTACGTGAAGTTTCTGTATATTGTGGACTGGTTTGATCGAGATTAAATGCCCAGAGGGCTGGCGGACACCAGATGCGAGAGGCAAAGAGTAACGGAAATAACGAGCGGCTCATGCGTATCGGCGACCTCGCCAGGAAGGCCGGGACGACGATGCGCACGATCCGGTACTATGAACAGTTGGGATTGATCGCGCCCGCTGCCCGGACCCGAGGTGGCTTCCGCCTGTACGAGGAGGAGGAACTGCGCAAGCTGCGGCTAATCAAGAATCTGCAACTGGTGGAGACTTCCCTGGCACAGGTCAAGGCCTTCTTCGATCAGCGGCGACAGGGGCGAGCGGCCTCGGACATCGCGACCGGTATCAGCCGATTGCTCGAGCAGCAACTCCAGGAGGTGGAGCACCGTATCGCGCAGTTCCGGGCGACGGAGGCCTCGCTCCGGGAGACGATTGAGATCCTGCGCTGCTGCTCAGAGTGTTCGCTGGAGCCGGGCCCGCAGGTCTGCCCCCGGTGTCCGGCGATCACGTCACGCGGCAAGATCCCCCTGCACATGCAGGCAGTCATCGAGTCGGCGCAGCCGACAAGCCAGGCAGCGGACCGACACCTGGAAGAGAGCGAAAACCCACTGAGTGGGCCGACCTCGAACAGGTCGCACCACAACGACCCAGGCTAAGCACAGGAGGAGGATGTTCATGATCACCGTCACCGCACTGGCCGCCGAGAAGATCAAAGGAATCAAAACCGCCCAGCAGGCTCGCGCCGAGGTGGGACTGCGCATCCGGGTGGTGGGCGGCGGCTGTTCCGGCTTTCAATACCAACTCGTCTTCGATGCTCCCCAACCCGGAGACCAGGTCTTCGAGCAAGACGGGGTCAAGGTCGTGGTGGACCCGAAGTCCTTTCTCTACCTCAGCGGGAGCGAGATCGACTACGTGGATTCGCTCACGGGAGCCGGCTTCACCCTGAAGAACCCCAACGCCAAGGGCACCTGCGGCTGCGGGTCCAGCTTCACGGCCTAAGTGCTCTTGGCCGCAATTACGGTGACGTATTTTCACACTGGATTTCCGCGCCTCTTGCACCCCTCATCCCTTCCTTCTCCCTCAAGGGGAGAAGGTGAGGTTGAGGGGAAGGCAAGGAGAGGCGGCCAGAGCAAACGTCATGGAATTCGCAAAACGGAGCACTAGGGCGGATGCCGCTGGCTCTCAGCGGCGCGAGCCGTCCTGCGTGTGGCTGGGGATGAGACAAGAATTTCAGGACGCAGGAGTCCCCTCAGAAAGGGGCATAAGATGAGCACGGAGGTCGTCGCGGTACCGGGCGTCACTCAGGAAGAGGCCGCTGAGGTCGAGCGCGGCATCTTGCTCACCACGCTGGACAAGATGGTGAACTGGGCGCGCCGATCCTCGATCTGGCCGGCCACCTTCGGCCTCGCCTGCTGTGCCATCGAGATGATGGCGACCGGCGCGTCCCGGTTCGATCTGGCGCGCTTCGGGGCGGAGGTGTTTCGCGCCTCCCCCCGCCAGGCCGACCTGATGATCGTGGCCGGGCGGGTCAGCCGGAAGATGGCACCTGTCCTGCGCAAGATCTACGACCAGATGCCCGATCCGAAGTGGGTGATCTCCATGGGGGCGTGCGCTTCCTGCGGCGGCGTCTTTAACACGTACACGATCGTCCAAGGGGTCGACCAGGTCGTCCCGGTGGACGTGTACGTCCCGGGCTGTCCACCGCGGCCCGAGCAGCTCATTCACGGGATCATGCTGCTGCAAGAAAAGATCAAGGGCGAGCGCCACAAGCGCACCGACCTCATCAACCTTCCGTGGGAGCGACCCCAATCCTGAAACCGAACGCCTCTCCTTCCTGGTCAAATCGCGGGGTGAAAAGGAGCGCAGAGAACCGATGACTGTCGAGACGCAAGCGGTGGTCACGCCACCCACCAAGCGACGCGAGCTACTGGACAGAGTCGTCATCCGGTTTGCCGGGGACTCGGGCGATGGGATGCAGTTGACGGGAATGCAGTTCACCACCGAGTCGGCCCTGGCCGGGAACGACATCGGCACGCTGCCGGACTTCCCGGCGGAGATCCGCGCCCCGGCAGGCACCCTGGCAGGGGTGAGCGGATTTCAGGTCAACTTCAGCAGCCTGGAGGTGTACACCCCCGGGGACAATCCTGACGTCCTCGTGGTGATGAACCCGGCAGCCCTCAAGGTGAACATCGGGGATCTCAAACCCGGAGGGATCCTGCTGGCCGATCGGGACGGATTCGACGCGGCCAACCTGAAGAAGGCCGGCTACGCCAGCAATCCTCTGGAAGACGGCTCGCTCTCCCAGTACCAGGTCTTTGTGACGGACATGACCGGGATGACCCTGCAGGTCCTGGAAGACCTGAAGCTCTCCAACAGGGTGGCCGGCCGGTGCAAGAACTTTTTCGCCTTGGGGCTCTGCTCGTGGCTGTACAGCCGGCCGATCGAGCCGACCCTGAAGTGGATCCAGGACAAGTTCAAGCGGACTCCCGAGCTAGTGGAAGCGAATGCCCGGGTGCTGAAGGCGGGGTATCATTTCGGCGAGACGGCGGAGCTGTTCGCGGTCCAGTACGAGGTGAAGCCGGCCCGGATCGCTCCCGGCACGTACCGAAACCTGACGGGGAATACTGCACTGGCGCTCGGCCTCGTGGCGGCCGCCGGCAAGGCGGGGTTGCCCCTGTTCCTGGGCAGTTATCCCATCACCCCGGCCAGCGACATCCTGCACGAGCTGGCGCAGTTCAAGAACTTCGGCGTGCACACCTTCCAGGCTGAGGACGAAATTGCGGGCGTCTGCTCGGCCCTCGGCGCCTCCTTCGGCGGGGCCGTCGGCGTCACGACCTCCAGCGGACCGGGGATTGCGCTGAAGCAAGAAGCCATCAACCTGGCCGTGATGGTCGAGCTGCCCCTGGTCATCTGCAATGTCCAACGGGGTGGGCCCAGCACCGGTCTTCCCACCAAGACGGAGCAGGCCGACCTGTACCAGGCCATCTTCGGTCGGAACAGTGATTCGCCGCTGCCGGTCCTCGCCGCCGCGACCCCTGGGGATTGCTTCTCCATGGCCTACGAGGCGGTCCGGATCGCCATCAAGTACATGACCCCGGTGATCCTGCTCAGCGATGGCTACCTGGCCAATGGGGCGGAGCCGTGGCTGATCCCGAGGTTCGAGGATCTTCCGCCCATCCCGGTGCGCTTCCGGACCGAGCCCGAGGGCTTCTTCCCGTACCTGCGGGACGCGGAAACCCTGTCACGGCCATGGGTGAAGCCTGGCACCCCTGGCTTGGAGCACCGAATTGGCGGCATCGAGAAAGAGGACGTCACGGGGAACATCAGCTATGCGCCGGCCAACCATGAGTTGATGACGCGGGCGCGAGCCCGCAAGGTCGCGGCGGTGGCCCAGGAGATCCCACCGACCACGGTTCGGGGCGATGAGTCGGGCGATCTCCTCGTGGTGGGGTGGGGCAGCACGTACGGCTCGATTGCCGCCGCCGTGGACGAGGTGCGCGCACGGGGGAAGAAGGTGTCGCAGGTCCACCTGCGTTACCTGAATCCGCTCCCACCCGACCTCGGCGGGACCCTGCGGCGTTTCAAGAGAGTCCTGGTGCCGGAGATGAACATGGGGCAACTGCGGACGATCCTCCGGGCGACGTACCTGGTGGATGCGATCGGGCTGAACAAGATACAGGGCCAACCGTTCAAGATCTCTGAGATCGCCGGCAGGATCCTGAGGCTTCTGGAGGGCTCGCATGACTGAGGCGACGGTAGCCACGGCGGCACCCAAGCTCACGCGAAAGGACTTCGTCTCGGACCAGGATGTCCGGTGGTGCCCGGGTTGTGGAGACTATTCCATTCTGGCCCAGGTCCAGAAGGTGATGCCGGAGCTGGGCGTGCCACGGGAGAAATTCGTCTTCATCTCCGGGATCGGTTGTTCCAGCCGGTTCCCGTATTACATGAACACCTATGGGTTTCATTCCATCCACGGGAGGGCGCCGGCGATCGCCAGCGGGCTCAAGATCTCCCGGCCGGACCTCTCGGTCTGGGTCGTCACCGGGGACGGAGACGGGCTGAGCATCGGCGGCAACCACCTGATCCATGCGCTCCGCCGGAATGTGGGGATCAAGATCCTGCTGTTCAACAACCGGATCTACGGCCTGACCAAGGGCCAGTACTCGCCCACCTCGGAACTGGGGAAGGTCACGAAGTCCAGCCCGGTCGGGTCGGTGGACTACCCCTTCAACCCCATCGCGGTGGCCATGGGGGTGGACGCCACCTTCGTCGGCCGCAGCATCGACGTCGAGGCGAAGCATCTGCAGGACATGCTGCGGCGGGCCTACGAGCACCCGGGCGGAGCCTTTATCGAGATCCTGCAGAACTGCAACATCTTCAACGACGGGGCCTGGGACTCGCTCACGGACAAGGCGACCAAGGCGGACACGGTCCTGCTCCTGGAGCATGGCAAGCCGCTGATCTTCGGCAAGAACCGGGACAAAGGGATCAAGCTGGGGAGCAACGGACGCCTCCAGGTTGTCTCCCTGGGGGACGGGATCTCAGAGGCGGATATCCTCATTCACGACGAGACGAACCGGCCGCTGGCATACATGCTGGCCCACCTGGAGAGCCCGACGCCCATCGGCGTCTTTCATGCGAGCGTGCGGCCGGCGTACGAAGACGCCATGCATAAGCAGCTCGAGGCCGCGCGGCAGAAGTTGGGGCCTGGGGACGTCAATGCCCTGTTCAATCGCGGTGAGACATGGGTCGTCAGGTGATGCCATTTTCAAACTGACAACCGACAACGGGAAACTGAAAACTGAGGCGTTTTTGCGTTGTCGGTTGTCGGTTTCCCATTTTTCATTGGCACAGGCTTCATCATGAACGGCAGCGGCATAGTACCGGAGATACGCGCTCGCCTGATTGGGGGCTGCGAACGCATCGTCGGTCCGGCAGGCGTCATCACCGACCCGGATGAGCTCCGGGTCTACGACTGTGACGCCCTCACGTTCTTCCACCGCTGCCCCCCGGATCTCGTGGTTCTGCCCACATCCACGTCGCAGGTCGCCGATGTGGCCCGGCTCTGCTACGACCTAGGTGTACCGTTTCTCCCGCGGGGGGCCGGCACCGGTCTCTCGGGAGGCGCCACGCCCCAGACCGGCGGGGTCATGATCGTCCTGACCCGCATGACGCGCATCCTGGACCTGGATCTGCCCGATCGGATGGCCACCGTCGAAGCGGGGTGCGTGAATCTGTGGTTGACGAAGGCCGTGGAGCGACACGGGTTGTTCTACGCGCCCGATCCGGCGAGCCAGCCGGCGTGCACCATCGGCGGGAACGTGGCGGAGAACGCGGGCGGCCCCCACTGTCTCAAGTACGGGGCGACGACGAACCACGTGCTGGGGGCCACGGTGGTCCTCCCCGACGGCGAGGTGGCGTGTCTGGGTGGGAAGGTGAGCGACGCACCAGGGTATGATTTGCTGGGGGTCTTCACAGGGGCCGAGGGGACCCTCGGCATCTGCACCGAGGTCACGGTGCGGCTGATGCCGCAACCGGAGACGGTAAAGACGATCCTGGCGGTCTTCCGAACCATCGAAGAAGCCAGCAACTCGGTGTCGGGCGTCATCGCGCGCGGCATCATTCCCGTCGCCATGGAGCTGATCGACCGCGAGACGATCAAAGCGGTCGAGGCCAACGTCAAGGCCGGGTATCCGCTGGATGCGGGCGCGGTGCTGCTCATCGAGCTGGACGGTCCCCGCGCAGAAATCGAGGCGGAGGCGGTGGGCGTGGAGGCGATCTGTCGCGAGCAGGGCTGCCTGGATGTTCGCGTGGCGCGGACCGAGGAGGAGCGCACCCTCTTGTGGAAGGGGCGGAAAGAGGCCGCCGGGTCCTTCGGTCGCATCGCGCACCACTATTACCTCCAGGACGCCGTGGTTCCCCGGACGAAGCTGCCCCAGGTGCTGCGGGAGATCGAGGAGATCGGCGCCCGCTACGGGATCAAGATCGCCAACGTCGCCCATGCGGGGGATGGCAACGTCCACCCAATGATCTGCGTGGACAGGGATGTGCCGGGGTGCGAGGAGCGGGCCATCGAGGCCGGATCCGAGATCATGCGACGCTGCATCGAGGCCGGCGGGACCGTGACCGGGGAGCACGGGATCGGCCTGGAGAAGCGTGAGTACCTCCGACTCATGTACAGCCCCGCGGACCTTGCCGTCATGCTTCGGGTGCGGGCTGTCTTTGACTCAAAAGGCCTGTGCAACCCCGGCAAGATCTTTCCCGAAGAAAACGAGCCAGCGGCGCATTCCCTGCACCGCGTGTCGGCGGAATCGGCGGCATGAGCCTTGCCACGAGTATCGTTGATGACTTGCGCCCCATCGTGGGCGCCGAATTCCTTCTCACGGGGGAAGGTCTGGAGGCCTTCCGCCTGGGCCACAAGAGGCCTCAGGTTGCCGTCATGCCCGCGGACGAGGCCGAGGTCTCCAAGATCCTGGCGCTGGCCTGGGAGGCGGATCTGGCTGTCGTTCCGTGGGGTGGCGGTTCGCACCAGTCCATCGGCTACCCGCCCAAGCGCTACGATCTGGCGCTGGACCTGCGACGCTTGAATCGCCTGCTTGCCCACGAGCCGGCCGACATGACGGCAACGGCCCAGGCGGGCATCCGGATGGCCGACCTGCAGCGAAAGCTGGGCGGGCATGGGCAGTTCGTCCCCCTGGATGTCTCGATACCGAAGCGGACCACGCTCGGTGGGGTGCTTGCGACCGGGTTGAGCGGGCCGCTTCGCTGTCGGTACGGCACGGCGCGGGACCTGATCCTTGGCGTGCGGGTGGCCCATGCCGACGGGACGATCACCAAGGGTGGGGCCAAGGTCGTCAAGAACGCAACAGGCTACGACGTAACCAAGCTCTACCTCGGCTCGCACGGCACTCTTGGAATCATCCTGGAGGCGACATTCAGGCTGTACCCGCGAGCGGAAGTGGAGCAGGGATGGTGGCTGGCGGCTCACGACCTGGGCACGGCTCAAGGGCTGGCCAACCGGATTCTCTCATCGCACCTCGTGCCGAACAGGGTGGAGTTGGTGGATGAAGTTCTGGCGCGGCCCTGCGGGATTTCAGGGCCGGGCCTCGTGGTGTCCATTTCCGGTCTTCCAGAGACAGTCCAGGGGCAATTGGTGGACCTGGAAAGGATGGCCAGTGAGTTTGGCGCCACGCCGACCGAGTTATGCGACCCGGAGGGAAGCTGGAAGTGGCTCAGCGATTTCCCTTGGTCGAATGCCGGCTGGGACGGCCAAAGGCTTCAGGCCCTTTGGCGGGCAGGCGTCCTGCCTGCAGACTGTGCGAAAGCCATGCAGGCGATTCGTGAGGCCGTCCCTCGGTCGGTCGAGGTGGCCATGGCTGCCACCGTCTCGCATGGCGCCCTCAGGGGACGGCTTGGGGCCGAAACGCCCGAGAGGCTCGTGCGGGGCCTGAGCACAGCTCGCGAAATCCTGGTCGGCCTCGGGGGGTACATGGTGGTGATGCATCTGCACGAGGCTGCGCGTGAGGGAATCGACGTCTGGGGGACGCCCCCGGATGGCCTGGGTGTCATGAAGCGGCTCAAGGCCGCCTTCGATGCCAAGGGGATTCTCAACCCCGGACGGTTCGTCGGCGGGATTTAGCTGCCGCCAATGCAAATTCTAAAAATGAGGCCCGTGTGACGACCGCAGTGATAATGGATCAGCAAAAAGACGGTCAGG
>CAZXXV010000030.1:2632-3980 GCA_964644725.1 uncultured bacterium | reverse complement strand
AATGAGGCCCGTGTGACGACCGCAGTGATAATGGATCAGCAAAAAGACGGTCAGGGTGCCGCCCCGTCCTCCAGCCCTGCCGATCGCTTCAACGGCAACGGGCTCCTGGACTGCGTCCACTGCGGGCTATGCCTGCCCACGTGCCCCACGTATCTCACGACCGGCGTCGAGATGGCATCCCCTCGGGGGCGCATCTACATGATGCGCGTGGTGGAGGAGGGGCAGGCGGACATCGGTTCGGTGTTCGTCAAGCACCTGGATCAATGCCTCGGGTGTCTCGCCTGCCAGCCGGCATGTCCATCCGGTGTGCCCTATGAGCGCCTGCTGGAGTCGGCGCGCGCCCAGATCGAGCGGACGTACGAGCGCCCGGCCGGCGATCGCCGCTGGCGGCGCATGATCCTCTCCCTGTTCCCGTATCCAGAGCGGATGCGGTGGGTTGTGTCCGCGCTGTACTGGTACCAGCGTCTTGGGCTGTCGGGTCTGGTGCGCGCCTCGGGCCTCATCCCCGTCCTGTCTCCTCGGTTGGCCCAGATGGAAGCGTTGTTGCCTCCGGTGCCGTCGCCGGCGGCTCGACGGCCCCTCCCCGACGTCACGCTCGCCGTAGGTGGGCGGGTAGGGCGGGTGGGCTTTCTGACCGGGTGCGTCCAGCGCTCCCTGCTTCCCGGCATCAACCAGGCGACCGTGCGCGTGTTGGCTGCGGCGGGATACGAGGTCGTCACACCGCGGGACCAGGGGTGTTGCGGCGCACTGCACCTGCACGCCGGCGACCTGGATGCGGCTCGTGGGCTGGCCAGGAAGCTCATCCAGACATTCGAGCGGGTTCAGGTGTCCACGGTGGTGGTCAATGCCGCCGGCTGTGGGGCCACCATGAAGGACTACGCCCACCTGTTCCGAGACGATCCCGCCTGGCGCGACCGCGCACAGGCCTTCAGTGCCAAGGTGCGGGACGTGTCCGAGGTCCTCGCCGCGGTGTCCTGGAACGGGGCGCTGAGGCCGGTTCCCCTCACGGTCACGTATCACGAAGCCTGCCACCTGGCGCATGCCCAGGGGATCCGCAAGGAACCGCGAACTATCCTCCAGCGGATTCCAGAGCTGCGGCTGGTGGAGCTTCCCGAGTCGGATCTTTGTTGTGGTAGCGCCGGGATATACAACTTGCTCCAGACCGAAATGGCTGGCCAGCTCCTGCGGCGCAAGGTCGAGCGCATCCGGGAGACCGGGGCCAGCCACGTGGCGATCGGGAACATCGGCTGCTTGCTCCAGATCACCCTCGGCCTGCGGCAGGCGAACGTGCCCGTCCAGGCCGTTCACCCGGTGGAGCTCGTGGATTGGGCGCTCCACGGGATGCCGG
>CAZXXV010000030.1:0-2532 GCA_964644725.1 uncultured bacterium | reverse complement strand
GAGGTAGGACAGAAAGCACCCCAGTTCACCCTGGTGAACACGGACCTGAAGGCGGTGAGCCTGGCAGATTTCGCGGGCAAGAACGTCGTGCTGGCATTCTATCCGGCCGCCTTCACCGGGGTCTGCCAGAAGGAGATGTGCACGTTCCGGGATGGCCTCAATGACTTCGCCAGCGCGAACACAGCCGTCCTGGGGGTGAGCGTGGATTCCCCATTCGCCAACAAGGAGTTTGCCGCGAAGAACGGCCTGAACTTTCCGCTGCTCTCGGATATCACCCGGGACGTCATCAAGCACTACGATGTGGTCTTCAATGACCTGGCGGGCGTGAAGGGCTTCACCGTGGCCAAGCGGGCCGTCTTCGTGATTGACCGGCAGGGCGTGATCCGCTACAAGTGGGTGGCCCCAGAGCCGAAGGTCGAGCCGAACTATGCCGAGGTGACGGCCGCGGTGAAGAAGCTCGCCTGATGTCGGCCATGTGACGTCGCTTGCCTTTTCCCTCACCCTTGGGAGAGGAGCGGACATGTTCAGCGAACTGGCCAAGGGATTGGCCACAACCTTTAAGCATATCTTTCGCAAGCCGATCACGGTGTCGTACCCGGAGCAGCGGCTGCCGCTGTCTCCCCGCTATCGCGGCCGCCAGTTTCTCGTTGCGGACGAGGACGGGCTGGAGCGCTGCGTGGGGTGTGAGCTGTGCGCTGTCGCCTGCCCGGCGGATGCCATCTACATCGAAGCCGCTGAGAACACCGACGAGCATCGGGTCTCCCATGGGGAACGCTACGCCAAGGTCTACAAGATCCACATGCTCCGGTGCATCTTCTGCGGCTTCTGCGAGGAGGCCTGCCCGGAGGACGCCATCTTCATGGGCAAGGAGTTCGAGCTGGCATCGTACCACCGTGACGACTTCGTTTACGGCAAGGAGAGACTGCTCTTGCCGCTACGCGAGGCGGCCAAGCAGCGACCGGAACTACTACAACCCGGCACGGGCCTGGGAATGGGCCAGCACTACGACCCTGTCACCCCGGTTGCCGGTTCACGTGCATAAAGGGAATCACACCAACACGGTTTCTCGCAGACACAATGAGGGGTGTTCGATATGGCCTATGAGTGGAAACTGAAGCCTCGGCCGTATTCCGACGACGAGGCGAAAAAGCTTCTGGCAAACGTAGTGAGCCCGGAGACCACCGACTGGCACTACAACACGCACCACAAGGGTTACGTGACAGCCCTCAACACCATAGAGAAGGGCCTGGAGACGGCGGACCGCGCGGCGGCCAACGGGAACTACAGCATCATCGGGGAGCTAAAGCGGCGCTTCACCTGGAACCACGCGGGGACGCTGCTGCACGATATGTACTGGGAGGTCCTGGGCGGCGACGGTGATCCCAAGAAAGGTCCCGACGTCCTCAAGATGATCGAGCGAGACTTCGGGTCCTTCGACGCGTGGAGGGCCGACTTCAAGGCGTGCTCCATCTCGGCCAAGCTGAGCGGCTGGGGCCTGCTGGTGTACGATGCCCTCGGATCCCAGCGGCTCCTGAACGTGCTGGTGGACGAGCACCACTACGGCGCCATCTGGGGCGGCATCCCGCTGGTGGCGTGCGACGTCTTCGAGCACGCCTACTACCACAAGGACGGCCCGGCCCGCGCCAAGTACATTGACAACTTCCTGGCCGGACTCCACTGGGGCCGCGTCAACGACCGCTTCAGGAAGTGCTGTAAGTAAGCTCCATAACCCATTGAAAAGTAAAGTACAACTGAATGGCCGTGCCGAGCGTCATTTCGGCGCGGCCTTTCTGTTTGGTGCGTCGATTGAAACCAAAAATTTCGCCGCCACCCCCATCCCGCTCCCCCCGGCTCTCCTCGCTCCACCTCCCGCTTGCCTCCCGGTCCACTCTTTGGTATAAGCCGGTTACGCATTCACAACCCACGGTTACCGCACGAATATCGGGGAGGGCTTCCGCCAGAGGCGGATCGGTGGGCCGTGCGTTTACCCAAACGCCAGCCCCCGACCCCCCAGTCCCCGAAAGAGGTAGATCGCCGCCGGCAGATGGAAGATCTGATCCGGCCCTTTGAGGTCCTGACCGTCAGGGAGGAGAGCCGGCGGCTGGCCCAGGAGTATGTCCGCAGGGGCGTTTTCTCGCCGGGAACCATCGAGGACGCCCTGCACGTGGCAATTACCGTCGTGAACAGGCGGGACATCCTCGTAAGCTGGAACTTCCGGCATCTGGTGAACCGGCGGCGGCGAGCACTCATCAACGAGGCGAACATTCTGGCGGGCTATCCAACGATCGAGATCGTTTCGCCGCCGGAGCTCTGAGGAGAGCCAACATGCTGTTCGACTACGTGGCAGCCGCCGAGCGGGTCGGCATCTCCGCCGAGGATCTCGCGCGGCTGGCCGCAATGATGCGCGCGGAGTTTCCCTCGGACGAGATGATGGCGGAGCTGCACATCCTCCGCGCCGTCCTGTCGGTGGAGCGCGGGGACGTGACTCTCGAGGAGATCCTGCGCCAGAAGGCCGCCGCGTGACGCACCGGC
>CAZXXV010000029.1:14451-16271 GCA_964644725.1 uncultured bacterium | reverse complement strand
CCAGGTGACCTGTCGCCTATCTTACGCACCGCACAGTATGTCCGCGCAGAACATAGACGAAGCTTTGCTTGACACCGGGAGCGTGCCGAGCTATGAAAGGGCCTAATTCATGGCCGGGCAGGGGGTGGCATGGGCATCCACCCTGGCGGGCGCCGGGCCCGAACGGCTTGGGCGCCCGTAGCCCACAGGGGCATGGGCTCTAGCTGCGAACACGGATCACACCGGCAATGCGGCCCCAGCGCTGGGGGGCGTGATGACCGAGACCATCTTGCTGGTGGATGATGACCAGCTCATCCTCCAGATGGCCCAAGACGTGCTGGAGGCAGCAGGCTACCGAACGGTGTGCCTGCAAGAGGGTCGGACGCTCGGCGCGGCCGTCGCCTCGGCCCGCCCTTCCCTGATCTTCCTCGACATCATGATGCCCGGGGCCGACGGCCTGAGCCTGTGCCGTCAACTGCGGAGTGGCCCCGACGCCTTCCGCGGCCCCATCGTCATCGTCTCCGCCAAGCACTACGAGACCGACAAGCGGATCGCCCGCGAGGTCGGCGCCAGCGCATTCCTGGAGAAGCCCTTTTCGCCGGAACGGCTGCTCAGGACCGTGCAGGACCTTCTGGCGCGCAAGATCTCGGTCCGGTTCTGGGGCGTCCGCGGCTCGATTCCCACCGCGTCGCGGGAGGCCGTCGGCTACGGGGGCAACACGCCCTGCGTGGAGGTCCGCGTCTCCGGCGTCGAGGACATCTACATCTGGGACGGGGGGACCGGCCTGCGGGAACTGGGCCGCACCCTGCGAGGCGCCGAAGCGCCGGTTCACGGATTCCTCTGCTTCTCTCATTTTCACTGGGACCACATCCAAGGCCTGCCGTTCTTCGAACCGGCGTACGCGTCGGCGAACGCGTTCACGCTCGTCGGCCCGGCCCAGCCGACGGCCGGCCTGGTCCAGATCCTTGGGGGACAGATGGCCTCCGTCTATTTCCCCGTGGGCCTGGAGCAGTTCGGAGCCCACCTGGCCTTTCAGGAGATCGATGAGGGAACGATCATGCTGGGCGGGGTGCAGTTCGACACCCTCTCCTCGCTCCACCCGGGCCGAGCCCTGATCTACCGCCTGGTCCACGAAGGCAAGCGGGTGGTCTACGCCACGGATAACGAGTTACCCTCGGGGTGGAAGCGGGCCGGCGGGTCCCCCGCGCACGCGGTGGAGCGGCTCATCCGGTTCTTCGCCGATGCCGACCTGCTCATCCACGATGCCCAGTATACGCCCGAGGAATTGGAGCACCGCCGGGGCTGGGGGCACTCCGCCTGGACGGATGTCCTGGATCTCGCCATCGCCGCCGGAGTGAAACAGCTCATCCTGTTCCATCACGACCCGGACCATTCCGACAGCTTCCTGGACGCCGTCGGCGGCGCGCTCCAGAAGCGGATCGCCGAATCCGGCTCCTCCATTGCCTCTGAGCTGGCACGCGAAGGGGCCGTCGTCGACATCTGGGCCAAGCCTTAGTCCTCAGCACCCACGCACCTCGTCCGCCCGGCCTCCCTTCCGGACCTCGCGCGCCCTACGAGAAGGAACTGGGTTGCATTCTGGCTGCTCCGATTCCTTCCAGCGCGCTGACGCGGACGGCTCCTCCCGCCGGAACGTCGCGCGCCGGCTGAGAAGCCACCCCATTCGCGCCGGGGATTCCTCTCACTGGTTGGCGGGTGGCCTGCGCTCTCCGAGGGCATGCCCCATTACGAAGTCGCGGATCACCCTGGCGACATCGTCCGGCCGCTCCAGGGTGAGGTGATGGCAGGTGTCCGGGATCTCGCAGAGCGTGGCGTGCGGGATC
>CAZXXV010000029.1:9380-14351 GCA_964644725.1 uncultured bacterium | reverse complement strand
GCGGGATCAGACGAAAAGCCCGGGCTGCTGCCTGCCGGGACAGGAAGCACCGCAGTGGTCGGGCGCCGATCTGGCGCATCTCGGCCAGCCCGTCGGCCGAGACATCCGGCGTCCCGTCAACGACGACTAAGCTCCGCGCGCGGCGCGGATGCCATGCCCCTGTGAGCATGGCGACCTTGCCGCCCATGGAATGGCCCACGAGATCCAGGTGGCCAATGCCCAGCCCATCCGCGAAGCCCACCACGGCCCGAACGAAATCGTGCATCCGATACCGAGGCGGACGCGGCCACTCACTCTTGCCATGACCGGGAAAATCCAGCGCCAGCACGCGGAAGGCTCCGGCCAACTCTGGTGCTACCCAGTCCCACCAGTGAGAGTTGGCAGCTCCTCCGTGGAGTAGGATAAGGGGAGGGGCACCCCTCGGTCCCCAGGCCGCGTAGTGCAGGCGGAGTCCGCCCACTCGGACGGCCCCTTCCCGCCGCGGCCAAGGTTGGCTGTTCTTCGACACGCAGTTCTCTAGTCGCGTGTTTTCTTCCCGTGACGGTACGGTCCACCCCAAAGGGGCTCCCATCATACCATATCGCCGCGCGCCGACGCCGGCGCCGACGTCGGTGCTGGCCTCGCTGCCGGAGCGGCTGAAGCCCGGAAGACTTGCACATCTCGGTCGAAGGCATTACATTCCTGGGGAGCGGCCCGCGGCCGGCCGCGGGCCGCGTGGCTTTGGAGGGACCAGGGGTTGGACCCACCTCGGCTGCCTGACCACGGTCTCCGGCTGACGCATCCAGCCGGACGAGTCTCCTCGACGGGTCATCCTCACATGCGCTCGGACGCGAGCCAGCGATTGCCCATGCTG
This sequence comes from uncultured bacterium, assembly GCA_964644725.1. GTDB lineage: Bacteria > Methylomirabilota > Methylomirabilia > Methylomirabilales > 2-02-FULL-66-22 > 2-02-FULL-66-22. Next base: position 13,498 of record CAZXXV010000029.1, on the reverse strand, counting down.
GGCCAGGCGCCTCCTGCACTGCGGGGACAGACTGCTCCCGAAGAGGTTACAGACCTCGAGACGGGAGGCGGCGAGGGGAGCAAGGTCTTCTTGTTCAACTGCGACTGTCACAGTTTTGCGGAGGTCATTGCCCAACTCCTGAAGGCGGTGCCCGGCATGACCCGCCCCCTGGCAGAGGAGTTGGCCTGGCGCGCCCACACGCAAGGATTGGCCGAGGTCTACCGGGGGAGTGCGTCGGAGTGCGATCGCGTCGCCAGGGTGCTGGGAGAGACCGGGCTTATCGTGCAAGTCCTCTGACGTGGGTGGCTCGCCCTCCGTTGCATAGCCTGCTATACTCGGAGCGTTTGCGCGCGTCCATACGGCCCTGGCCCCTTTCATGCGTAGAGAAGGAGGCACCCATGACCGCGACCATCCCTGAGAAATTCCGCGACCTGCTGACCAAGAAGGCCTTTGCCCACCTGGCGACCATCATGCCGGATGGCAGCCCTCAGGTCACGCCTGTGTGGTTCGACTTCGACGGGGGTCATGTCCGGATCAACTCCGCCAAAGGGCGCGTCAAGGACAAGAATATGCGGCGCAATGGGCAAGTCGCCTTGGCGATCCAGGATCCGGAAAACCCGTACCGCTACCTTGCGGTGCGTGGCCGGGTGGAAGAGATCACCGAGGCGGGCGCCGACGCACATATTGATTTCCTGGCCAAGAAATATCTTGGCCAGGATCGATACCCGTACCGCCAGCCGGGGGAAGTACGGGTCATCTACCGCATCCGCCCGCAGCGCGTGTCGTCCATGGGATGATCCGCTCCTGAGTTGATTTGACGGGCCCGAGCTTCGGTGATATCTTTTCGGGCGGGACAGCACACGGCAGGAGGTCCATCGAGGCACGCATGCCGTTGCGGCTCTTCGGCGGGCAGGGTGGCGGTAGGGTTCGGGCATGTCCGGCGTGCGAACGCGAGATCGCAGCCCAGGCGACGTTCTGTCCTTCCTGCTACATGGTCTTCCGCCCTGAAGGCGCCGCTGATCTTCGGGAGTATCTCCAAGGCGGCCGGATTCCCACGGACGTGTACCTGCTTCGCAAGATGCAGGTTGAGGATCCCAACACCGGACCCGTCGTCCGCGAGTCCGCCGTCGTTCCAAGCACACCGCCGGCTGCCGAGCCTGTTGTTTCGGCGCCCGCAGTGCCTTCACCTTCCGAACCCGTCGCCCCCCAGATTCCGGACCTCGCGGCCGCGTCCGTGCCTTCTCCGTCCGCGCCTCCTACCGCCGCGCAGGCTTCCGCGGTCGAGACCGTCGAATCGCCTCGCAGCGATACCGACACCGGCCCTGGGGTGCGCGCCTGGAAGGGGGCCTATTCGCTCCTGACGTTCGATCCGCCGCTGCCGCCTCCCACCCATTCTGTGGACGACACTCCGACGCTCCTCGCGTGGATGCTGGAACGGGATCCGGTCATCCCGAACAACCTGGAACTGCTCGAGACCATCCATGCCGGGACCTTCCGGGATGGACCCGCAGCGCAACTGGGATATCAACAACACCTCCTCATCCAGATCGCCGACGACCTGGTGCTGCACCCCACCCAGGAGACGCTGGACACTCACCTGGGCCACCTGGCGGCGGCCTACCGGCGGGCGGCGGGCGCGTATCACACGGCCACGCACAAGGGAGAGAAAGAGAAGAACGCCGCCCTCTGGCAGATGGCCAGCATGGCCAGCCGGCTGCGGCTAGAAGCGTGGGTGTTTCAGACCCGCTACGGCGTGGCACCCGAGGCCACCCGTCCCCGGCGATCGCGCGCCTCCCGGGTCTCCGCAGACTGAAACCCACCAGGGGATCGGGCGGGACTCGCGGGTCTCCTCGCAGGGCGCCGCGCTGATGCCCCCGCAATGACTCCAGAGGATGGCACGGTGAAAGGGACTTGGGAGCACGGGCCCGGGCGGTCTCCGGCCGCCTGAGGATGGGGCCTGGAGAGGTGAGGGAAATCGTCATGGTGACGATTGGGATCGTGGGATGCGGGACGATCGGCTCGGCGGTGGCCCGGGCCATCGACGAGGGGAAGATCCCGGCGCGCCTCACCGGCCTGGCCAATCGGACCCGGGCGCGGGCAGAAGCGCTGGCCAAGTCGCTCGGTACCGTGCCGCCCGTGCTGGACGTTCAGGAACTCGTCCGGGCCTCGGATCTGGTGGTGGAGGCGGCCACAGGGAGGGCTCTGGAGGAGATCGTTCCGGCCTGTCTGCAACACGGGAAAGACGTCTTCGTGCTCAGCATCGGAGGTCTGCTGGATCACGATGAATGGTTCCGCGAGGCGGAAGGCCAGGGATGCCGCATCCTGATCGCGACCGGGGCCATCGCGGGGCTGGATGGCGTACGGGGGGCAGCCGTAGGGCGCGTGGACTCCGTGACGCTGACGACCCGGAAGCCACCTAGGAGATTGGCAGGGGCGCCCTACCTGGTCGAACGAGGAATGAGTCTGGACGGGCTGACGCAGGAGACGCTCGTTTTCGAGGGCACGGCCCGGGAGGCCTGCAAGGGATTCCCGATGAACGTGAACGTCTCCGCCGCCTTGAGCCTTGCGGGCATCGGCCCCGACCGGACCCGTGTGCGGATCATTGCGGTGCCAGGCGGCAGGTTCAACGAGCAGCGGATCGAGGTCCGGGGGGAGTTCGGCCGTCTGACCGTCGAGGTGGAGAACGTCCCTTCGGCCACGAATCCACGGACGGGGTTGCTGTCGATTTACTCCTCCATTGCATTCCTGGCTGAATACGCGCGGACCGCGAAGAGGAAGGGCCAGGAACCAACTTAACCGCAGATTTCGCCCGCCCTTGTCCGCCTAGGCGGACAGGTCGTATAGCTTGCGATCTGGGCGGGTCCGCCTATGGCGCGACGGATTACGCAGATTTCGCAGATTTCATGGGGGAGATCCCGCGAGAATAATCTGCGTAACCTGCGAAATCTGTGGATTCCTGAAGAGTTCTGCAGTCGCTTTGATGTCTGCGGATCTATTATGAGGAGGCGATTATGGAACGGCCAGTTTTCTTGACGGACCTGACATGGCCAGAGATGAAGGTGCGACTGCCGAAGGTCGGCCTTGCCATCCTGCCCACAGGCTCCACGGAACAGCACGGCCCGCATCTCACCTTCGAAACCGATATTGCGATTGCCACGGAGCTAGCGCGTCGGTTAGCTCTGCAGCATTTTCCCCGGGTTCTCGTGGCGCCGCCGCTTCCCGCCGGGCTTTCGAATCACCATATGCATTTCCCGGGGACGATCACGTGGAAGTTCGAAACCTTCACGGCCGCCCTCGCGGATACGATCCGGTCACTGCGCGTACACGGGATCCCGCGATTCCTGATCCTCAATGGCCATGGGGGGAACCGGTCGTCCCTGTCCGTGCTGTGCACCAAGCTCCGATACGAGGAAGGCATCCAGGTGGCGTCGTGCACGTGGTTCGAGCTGGTTCGGGAGGCTTGCCTCAAGTTCATTCCCAAACGGCGGGTGCATGCCGATGAGATCGAGGCGGCCATGGGACTGTACCTCGCCCCCCGCATCGTTAGGAAGGCCGCCCTCACCAGGGGCCGAGATCACGCCGATCCCTATCCGCACACGGATGCAACCGCCGGGGGCGCTGTCGAAGTGCCGTACTACTGGGAAGATCTGACGCCCAATGGGGCCTATGGCGATGCCCGACGCGCCACCGTCGCCATGGGCGAGGAACTGACCGCCGCGTTCCTCAAGACGGCGGGCGAGTTCGTCGAGGCATTCATGCGGAAGCCGGCCCCCGGGTCGACACGGCGGGCGAGGCGGTCCGGTTGATTCCCGGCCCGGCGGGGACAGGGGGCCGCCGACCCGTCTATGGAAGGCTTCATCCGCGTCCCCGCCCGCGTTCTGCGGGAGGAGTGAAGAACTCCCCCGATTGATCCGCAGATTACGCAGATTGCGCAGATTCACCCGATGGGGAGACGATGCAAAGGGATCCGAGGACGTTCGAAATCATCGGAGCAGTCGTGGAGGTCCATCGGGAGCTAGGGCCGGGATTCTTGGAGGCAGTCTATCAAGAGGCATTCACGAAGGAATTGGTCAAGCGGGGATTCCTTTCCGAGCCGAGGTGGAACTGCCCGTTTTCTA
>CAZXXV010000029.1:0-9280 GCA_964644725.1 uncultured bacterium | reverse complement strand
GGAGAGTCAAGTGCTTGATCTGGTTCTGCGGAATGGGACGGTGTTCGACGGATCAGGGGCCGAGGGGTTCCGGGCGGACGTCGGGATTCAGGGCGAGTGGATCCGGGAGATCGGCGACCTCTCCCGCACCCCGGCGCAGCGGGTCCTGGACTGCACCGGACTCTACGTGGCGCCCGGATTCATTGACATGCACACCCACTCGGACCTGGACCTTTTCGTTGACCCGCAATCGTCGCCCAAGGTCCGCATGGGGGTCACGCTGGAGTTGCTCGGGCAGGATGGGATCTCGGTGGCGCCCATGCGGCCGGAGAGCGTGTCCCAGGTCAAGGCGCAGCTCAGCGCCATCCTGGGGGATCACCCGATCGAGTGGCAGTGGCAGCGGGTCGGCGAATACCTTCGCCTCTTGCACCGGCAGACGACCGTCAACGTCGCGTACCTCGTCCCGCACGGGGCGTTGCGCTGGTGGGTGATGGGATTCGAGGCGCGGACGGCGACGCCAAAGGAGTTGGATGCCATGTGTGCCCTACTGCGGGAATCCATGCAGGAGGGGGCCGTTGGCATCTCGACCGGCCTGATCTACCCGCCCTGCGTCTACGCCGACTGGAACGAGTTGGTGTCCCTGGCCACGACTGCTGCGAGGGCCGGTGGGTTCTGGGTCGTGCACATCCGGAACGAAGGCGATCGCTGCGAGGAGGCTCTCCAGGAAATGGTGGACCTTGCCCGCACCTCGGGCTGTCCCCTGCACGTGTCCCATCTCAAGGTGTCGGGCCGGGACAACTTCCACAAGGCGGACAGGATTGCGGCGATGCTGGAGCAGGCGATTCGGGAAGGGATAGAGGTCACCTGCGACCAGTACCCGTACACCGCAGGGTGTACCGTGCTGGGAGCGTGCCTGCCGCCCTGGGCACACGACGGGGGCACGTCCGAGACCTTGAGGCGCCTGGGCAATCCAGCCGACCGTGCTCGGATGCGGGAGGAGATCGAGGGGCCGGCTCGCGGGATGTGGCAGAGCATGGTACGGGCGGCGACCTACGACGGGATCGTCATTTCGACGGTGGGCTCGTCGAAGAACCAGGCAGTGGTCGGCGAGAGCCTTGCCGAAATCGCACGGATTCGCAAGGCGGAGCCGGCCGACGCCCTCTTCGACCTCCTGCTGGAAGAGGGGATGAAGGTCGCCATGGTCATCCACTCTCAGTCGGAAGAGGTTGTCGTCAAGTTCATGCGTCTCCCGTTCCAGACTGTCGGGACAGATGGAATCCGAGGCGCCAAGCCCCACCCGCGCCTCTACGGGACGTACCCCCGGGTGCTGGGCAGGTACGTGCGCGAGCAGCGGATCCTGACCTGGCCAGAGGCGATCCGCCGGATGACCGGCGCGCCGGCGAAGCGCCTCGGGATAAGCGATCAGGGGCTGATCCGGGTTGGGATGCGTGGCAGCATCACCGTCTTCGATCCGGAGCGGATCATCGATCGGGCGACCTACGAGGAGCCGACGCGAGATCCCGAGGGCATCCGGTACGTTCTCGTGAACGGGCAGATCGCCCTGGAGAAGGGGATCGAGACCAAGGTCCTGGCCGGTCGCGTAAGCAGCAAGACCTGGCGCGAATGAAGAACTGACTTATGCGCAGATTGAGCAGATTTCGCAGATTCACCCGACAGCAAAGAGATGGACAAAGATTCGAGGACGTTCGCCATCATCGGAGATCTGCGAGAAAGATTGGGCCGCGGTCTTTTTGCTTGCGAAACGCCCTCGTCTGGGCCTGAAAAAATCTGTGTAATCTGGGTAATCTGTGGATAAGAAAACTCTGGTCTGCGCAATAATCTGTGGAATCCGCGCAATCTGCGGATAAGGAGGGACCATGGACCAGGCAGAACGGGATCGATCCCTAGAGATCATCAGATCCACACCGGACCGGCTCAAGGCAGCTCTCGCCGGTGTCCCCAGGAAACTCCTCACGTGGCGGCCGGCGCCCGGCAAGTGGTCCATCCATGAGATCGTATGCCACATGCGCGATGCCGAGCGGGATGGATACCTGTATCGGTACAGCAGGGTCCTGGCCGAAGACAACCCCACCTTTCCGGACGTGGATGGGGACAAGTTGGCCCTGGAGCGGCAATATGGCCGCATGAACCTCCGCGAGGCGGTGCGGGATTGGCGGGCGGCACGGAAGGAGGTCCTGGCACTCCTCAAGAAAATCCGGCCGGAGCAGTGGCAGCGGATCGGAACGCACGAGTCGCTAGGGCCGATGTCGCTCGAGATCATTCTGAAGCGGCAGGCCCTGGGAAACGACGAGGCCCACCTTGGCCAGATCGAGCACATCAAGAAGCGTTGGGACATCCTCTCGAAGCTTCAGGAAACGCCGAGGGCCCTGGCATCATTGCTGCGCGGCGTTCCCCACGAGGTCCTCCGGCGAAAACCCGCGCCGGAGAAATGGTCCATGCTGGAGATCGCCTGTCATCTGCGGGACGTCGAGCAGCTCTTCCTCGAGCGCCATGCGAAGATGGCTAATCACGACCGGCCCGCGCTCCGCATGATCAATCAGGATGAACTGGCGGTCGCCCTGAAATACAACGAGGACGATCCGGGGGCCGCCATGCGAGAATTCCGGGCACTCCGCACGCAGACCACCGCCCTGCTGTCCGCGCTGGCGCACCAGTCGTGGCAGCGGATCGGCCTGCATCCGAAGCGTGGCGAATTCAGCATCGCCGCCCAGGCGGAGATTCACGTGAACCACGACGCCAACCATCTGAACCAGATCCGCGCCCTGCGGGAAAGGTTCGGGCTGCCACAACTGGCCTGAGAGGAGGTCAGGAGCCCGAAACAAGAGCGAGAAAATGCTGGCGATGGCTGTAGCGCTCCAGATAAACTCCTTCTAGGAAACTGCTCACCGGTGGTGTTGCCCCGAGCCGCCCTCGTGGTTTCGGGGCCCGATATCGCTGGATGGTGCCGATAGCCGCAGCACCCCACGAGTGTCCGAGAAGGAACTGCCAATGCCCACTCGCCTGACCTTCCGCCGGGTCTTCCGCAACTGGACCAGCCTGATCGGGGCCGTGATCGCCGGCATCAGCCTCACGGTCAACATCTTCCTCCTCATCGTCGACTTCCTGGCGCCCCGCCAGAACCCGTACGTCGGCATCATCACGTACATGATCCTCCCGGGAATTACCCTGGCTGGCCTGGCCGCGGTGTTCGTTGGAGCCGGGGTCCGCTACCACAAACTGCGTCAGGGCCGTGAGGTGGTGGAACTCCCGCAGCTCGACCTCAACACGCCTCGTCACCGCTTCATTCTAGGCACAACCTTCGTGCTGATCATCGCCTTCCTGGGGTTTTCCGCCGTGGGCGGGTATCAGGCATACCATTTCAGCGATTCGGTGGAGTTCTGCGGCCAGGCATGCCACACGGTGATGCGGCCCGAGTTCACCGCCTACCAGAGTTCGCCCCACGCCAGGGTCCCCTGCGTGGCGTGCCACATCGGCCCCGGGGCGGAATGGTTCGTCAAGGCGAAGATTTCCGGTGCGTACCAGGTCTATTCGGTGACCTTCAACAAGTTCTCGCGTCCCATCCCCACACCCATTCACAACCTCCGGCCGGCCCAGGAGACATGCGAACAGTGTCACTGGCCGGCCAAGTTCTGGGGGGAGCAGCTGGCGAACCGAGTCCACTTCGCCTCGGACAAGGCGAACACCCGCCGGGAAATCAGCCTCTTGATCAAGACCGGAGGCGGCACTCAGGAGGGCCTGACCCACGGGATTCACTGGCATATGAACATCGCCAACAAGATCTGGTACATCGCGACCGATGAAAAGCGCCTGGAGATTCCCTGGGTCCGGATTCAGGACCCGAGCGGGCGGATCACGGAGTTCGTGTCCACAGTCAAGCCCATCACGCCGGCAGAGCGCCAGGGGCGAGAAATGCGGCGGATGGACTGCATGGACTGCCACAACCGGCCCAGCCACAAGTATCTGCCGCCCGGAAGAGCGCTCGATACCTCTTTGCTGACGGGGCGAATCTCCGCCGACCTGCCCTTCATCAAGATGGTCGCGGTAGAGGCCATGGTCCAGCCGTACGCGACCACGGCCGAGGCCGAGCGGAAGATCGAGCAGTACATCCGGGGGTTTTACGAGAAAAAATACTCGTCGGTGCTCCAGGCGCAGGCCGAGAAGCTGCAAGCGGCCATCGCCGAGGTCAAACGGCTCTACGGGCAGAACTTCTTCCCTGAAATGCGCGTGAGCTGGCAGGCGTATCCGGACCACATCGGGCACAAGGAGTTCCCGGGATGCTTCCGGTGTCATGACGGCAAGCACGTCAGCGCCGAGGGCCGGGTCATCAGCCGGGATTGCGGGTCGTGTCACGACTTCCTGGAGAAGAAGAAGGGCTCCCTTCTCCGCGTCGCAGCCACCCCGGCCTTCGCGCATCCGTGGAAGCTGGGGGGCAAGCATGCCGAAATCCTCTGTGGCGCTTGCCACACCGGCGGCCCAGCCAAGCAGGCCACCTGCCGCGGGTGCCACAACATTTCCGCGTCAGGCCCGATGGCCTCGATGCACTGCCAGCAGTGCCACCTCAAAGAACAGTGGCTCCAGCCGGTGGCAGAATGCACGACGTGCCATGCAGGGTTGGGCGGGCTGCACAAGCTCCCGACGCATAGCGGCGGTGCTCGCTGTTCCGCCTGCCACGCGCCGCACGCGTGGTCACCCGAGCCACGAAAGGCGTGCTTGGCCTGCCATACCAACAAGGCGCAGCATAATCCCGGCCCCGCCTGCAGCAAATGTCACGAGTTCCGCGTGGCGGGAGGGGCCGCGAAGGCCGCGGCGAAGGCGAGCCCGCCCCCCATCACGTTTCCGGCCGACCCCAGTTCACCGGGACCCGTGACCTTCGAGCACGCCACGCACATCGCCCGCGGTGCCCAGTGTGCCGACTGCCATCCGAAGCTGTTCAAGATGCAGAAGGGCAGCACCAAGCTCACGATGGACGCCATGGGCGAGGGGAAGGCATGCGGTACTTGCCACAACGGCCAGAAGGCTTTCGCGACGATGGATGGTGACAAATGCCTCACCTGTCATAAGGCCTCGTGATCCTCCCCGCCTGAGTTTCAACGCGGCGCCGCGTCTACTCGCCCGCGCCACAACGCGGCATCAGGGGACGTGCCAGATCCGGGCCCAGGCTCTTCAATCTCTCCTTGACGCAACACCAAGACCCCTGAGGTCTGCCTCCAGGAGTGCTGCGTAGCTTCCGTACCAACTTCGCCTTGGACTGGACAATGGTCGGTGGCCCTGGTACAAGAGCCAGGTCACCGCAGCGGTCCGCTGGCGATTGGAGCGGTCAGCTCCGGGGGCCATCGGGCCCGCTGGATTGACTGCGGGAGCATTCGTGCGGATCTTTTATGGATGGATCATTGCGGGTGTGATGTCCCTGGCGTGGGCTATTTCCATCGGCCCCCGGCAGGCCTTCTCCGTTTTCTTGCTGGCCTTCCTCAAGGACTTCGGATCGAGCCGCAGCGCCACCGCTGCCGCCTTCTCCATCCACATGGCCTCTTATGCCCTAGGCGGCTGGGTGCTTGGCGCGCTGGTGGATCGCCTGGGACCGCGGCGCGTGATGATTTGGAGCACGGTGACGTGGGCCCTCGCCTTGCTCCTGTGCGGCCTGGCCCAAAACCTCTGGCAGCTCTACCTCATCTATGGGGTGGTCGGTGGGGTCGCCACCTCGGGCCTGGCCTACGTTCCCAACAATGCCCTCCTCTCCCACTGGTTCATCCGGTACCGAGGCATGGCGACGGGCATCTCTCAGGCCGGCGTCCCTCTGGGGACGGCCGTCTTCGGGCTGCTGGCCCAGCTCGGCATTGCATGGATCGGGTGGCGCTGGACCCACGTCGGATTCGGGTTGATGGTGGCCGCGACAGCCCTGCCTCTAATCGTGGCGTTCCTCCGGGACGACCCGAGGGAGAAAGGTCTCACCCGTGACGGGATCCCTCCGGACACCCCGGAGCGTTCATCATTCTCCATACCGTCCTCGCGAGTCGAGGGGTTCGCCGGATCGGGCCTCCCTCGAGGATACTGGACCGTTTTCGCGGCGAACATCCTGCGCGGGATGACGATGTATGCGATCCTCGTCCACCAGGTGGTCTACCTCGTGGACGCGGGATTCAGCAGGATGGCGGCGGCATCCTTTTTCTCTCTGGGGTCGCTCGTCGCGGTGCCTGGAGGCCTCACAGCCGGCGCCGTTTCGGACCGGGTGGGGCGCCCGCGGGCGTACGCCGGGATTGCGGCGTTGTACGTGATCGCCTACTTCTCGCTGCTGCTCGTCCGTGACCCCTCCCGAGTCGTGTTTCTCTCTGTATTCATCCTCGCCTGCGGCATGGCCACGGGCGGTATCACCCCGGTATTCGCAGCCTTCCTGACGGACCGGCTCCAAGGCCCACGGTTGGGCTATCTATTGGGCCTGCAGAACATCGGCTTCGGGATCGGGGCGACATTCGGCCCCCTCCTGGCCGGGGCACTGTTCGACCTGCTGGGAGGTTACGCCGTGGCCTTTGTCCTGATGGCCGCCTGCATGATCCTTTCCTCGGCCATCGTCTCGGCTGCCGCCCGCCGCACGTCAGCCCTGCCGCGCTGATCCCCACAGCCCAGCGCAGGATGCTTCAACATCTGAAAGGCTGCAGAAGGATGGCGGACGTCGGTATCTTCCCAAGTCGTCGTGATGCTTTGGCCTTGACAAGGCCATAGGGCAGGCGTAATTCCTCCTGTGAAATCCCACGCGACATCTCCAATGGGCAAAGAGCCCGAGCGATCCGTCAGTTGGCAGTGATCGACGCATAGGCCGTCTCAGGAGAACGGGGGTAGATCATGGCAAACGCCTGGTTATTTCGGGGAACGAATCGAGTGCAAGGGCGGAAGCGGATCATTCACGAGCACAACACAGGACTCGAATTCCTCAGGTACGGTCGGATCGTCCTGGGACCTGGCGGCGGCACCGTGAATGCCGAATCTCAGGACGAAGAGCTTGGGTTTGTGTGCCTGGCCGGCAAGGGAACGATCAAGGCGGATGGGCAGACATTCCAGCTCGGGAAGTACGATGCCCTCTATGTCCCCAGGGAGAGCCAGTGCACCGTCTCCTCCAGCGAAGCGTTTGATCTTGCCGAAATGGGGTCACCGGCGAGCAAGAAGTACCCGGTTCAGTTCGTTCGCTTTGAAGAGGTTTTGAAGAGTCCCAAGCTGGTGAATAAGGCTGGATTCGAGCCCTACGCTCGCACCATTCACACGCTCATCGGTGAGGCCAACGTCCAGGCCGCCCGGTTGCTGGCGGGAGTCACGTTCAGCAAGGACGGCAACTGGACCAGTTGGCCGCCGCACGACCACACCAAGGAAAAGGAGGAGATCTACCTGTACATCGACATGCCGGCGCCGAACTTCTCCCTCCATCTCAATTACACCGACTGGAAGGATATGGAGATGGTGGTGCCGGTATGGGAAGGGGACGCCGTCGCCATCAAGAAAGGCTACCACTACAACGTGGCCAGCCCTGGGACGACCACCGGCTTTCTCTGGATGATGGCGGCGGTCAGGGAGGAGAAGGACCGCGTCTTCACGCAGGTGACGGTGCAACCGGAGTTCGACGGGCGGTTCAAGTTGTTCTAGGCTCAGGTGCTCTTTGCAGGAAGGAGGAGGGCCATGGCGGAACCGAAGTGGAAGTATTACTACCACATCGAAGACATTCCCCTTGTTCCACTGACAGACAAAGTCGGGACCCGGTTCATTGCCGGGCAGAACATCCTGTGTAGCTTTATCGAGCAGCCGCCAGGAGCCACGTTCCCGCTCCACAGCCATCCGGCGGAGCAAATCCTCATCATCCTTGAAGGATCAGAGGAGCACATCTGCGGGGGTGAAAAGTTCACGATGAGGAAGGGGGACGTCTGCGTCCACCCGCCCAATGTGGAGCATGGCGGGCACACCCCCACCGGATTCAAGGGCATCGATATCTTCTCGCCCCCTCGGGAGGATTATCTCGAGCTGATGAAGAAGCATGGCATCAGGTAGTAGAGGAGGGCGACACCGATGCAGGACTGGGGTTTTTACATGCCTACCCGGATCCGGTTCGGGTGGGGCCGATTCAATGAGATCCGCCAGGTTGTGGATGAATTGAACGGGAAGAGAGCCTTTCTCGTCACGGGAAAGGACTTCCCAAAACAGAGTGACGCGGTCGAGAGAGCCTTGCAGAAATTGCAGGGGCTTCCTCTGGAGGTGTTCGCCGAGGTAGAAGAGAACCCTTCGATCGAGACGGTGGACCGGGGCGCGGCACGATGCAGGGAGGCCGGGTGTGATCTGGTGATCGGGCTGGGTGGCGGCAGCGCCTTGGATGCGGCCAAGGTGATCGCCATGCTGCAGCGGAACCCGGGTTCCATCCGGGAATACCTCGACCTGGAAAGGGTGTGCCAGACCAAGGGCCTGCCGGTGATCGCCATCCCCACCACGGCGGGCACGGGCAGTGAGGTCACCCCCTTTTCCGTGATCACCCACAAGGCCAAGCGGGCGAAACCCGCCATCGCGCCGCCGCAGAATTTTCCAGACGTGGCCCTGGTGGACCCGGAACTGACCGTGACCATGCCGCCCAAGGTGACCGCCTCCACGGGCCTGGACGCCCTGTGCCAGGCCGTCGAGGGTTTCTGGTCCACCCAGGGGAATCCGGTGACGCATCCGCTGGCCTTCCAGGGAATCCGGTTGGCCCTGGAAAACCTCGAGGCGGCATACCTGCACAAGGACAAGGACGCCGTTACCCGCATGACCCTCGCGAGCCATCTGACCGGGATCGAGATGTCAAACATCGGCAACACCTGCATCCATCCGCTCTCGTATCCCATCACGATGGACTACGGCGTGCCGCACGGCTTTGCCTGCGTTCTGTTCCTTCCGGCGGTCATTCGGTTCAATGCGCCGGCCATCGGGGAGCGGTTCAGAGAGCTGTTGCAGACGCTTAGTCTCCCAGGTGTGGAGGCCTTTGCCAACCGAGTGGAAGGTCTCATGGAAAAGGTGGGTGCCCCGAGGCGCCTGAGCGAATTCGGGGCGAAGGCGGAGGCCCTGCCCGACATTGTCAAGCGGGGCGTGGGACGATCCACCGCCTGGAATCCTAGGCCGATGGGCGAAGAAGACCTGCTCCAGATCTGCAAGAGCGTGCTGTGATCGTCTCACACGCTCTCCACACGAACGTAGTCCCAGCCCTGTAGTACTGTGCGGTGTGTAAGATAGGCGACAGGTCACCTGGGACCGCACAGTCCGGGGGAGAGTCCGACGA
>CAZXXV010000028.1:8260-16308 GCA_964644725.1 uncultured bacterium | reverse complement strand
GGTTGAACACCAGCTTCCCGTTGGCGGAACCGGGGTCCACGCAGAAATAGCCTTGCCGCTCGAACTGGTAAATGCTCCCGGACCTCGCCCCAGCGAGGCTGGGCTCTACCCAGCACCCGGTGAATACCTCCAGCGAGTTGTGGTTCAAGTTCGCCAGGAAATCCTGGCCCTCGTCCACATCATCCGGATCCTCTTTGACGAAGAGCCGGTCGTACAACCGCGCCTCGGCAGGCACGGCGTGCGCCGCCGACACCCAGTGGATGGTGGCCTTCACTTTGCGGCCATCCGGCGCATGGCCGCCGCGCGTGGCCGGGTCATAGGTGCACCGCAACTCCACGACGTTCCCCTGCTCATCCTTCACCACGTCCACGCATTTGAGAAAATACGCGTAGCGCAAGCGCACTTCGCGCCCCGGCGCGAGACGGTAATACTTGGGCGGCGGGTTCTCGCGGAAGTCATCCTGCTCGATATACAGCACGCGCGAGAACGGCACGCTGCGCGTCCCGGCGCTCACGTCTTCGGGGTTGTTCACCGCCGCCAGCTCTTCCACTTGCCCCTCGGGGTAATTCTCAATCACCACGCGCAGGGGCTTGAGCACGCCCATCACGCGCGGCGCGCGCTTGTTCAGGTCCTCGCGCAGGCAGTGTTCCAGCAGGGCAATGTCCACCGTGCTGTCCTTCTTGGCCACGCCAATCCGGTCGCAGAAATCACGGATGGCTTCCAGCGTGTACCCGCGGCGGCGCAGGCCGGAGAGCGTGGGCATGCGCGGGTCGTCCCAGCCCTTCACGTGCCCTTCCTGCACCAGCCGCAAGAGCTTGCGCTTGCTCAGCACGGTGTAGGAGACATTGAGGCGCGCGAACTCAATCTGGCGAGGATGGTAAATCTCCAACGCATTGAGATACCAGTCGTACAGCGGGCGATGATCTTCGTACTCCAGCGAACACAACGAGTGGGTGATGCCCTCGATGGAGTCCGACTGCCCGTGGGCGAAATCATACATCGGATAAATGCACCACGTGTCGCCCGTGCGGTGATGTGGGGCGTGGATGATGCGGTACATCACCGGGTCGCGCAGATTGATATTGCCGGAGGCCATGTCAATCTTGGCGCGCAGCGTGCGCGAGCCCTCCGGAAATTCCCCAGCCCGCATGCGCGCAAACAACTCCAGGTTCTCTTCCACCGTCCGATCGCGGTACGGGCTCTCCTTGCCCGGCTCGGTGAGCGTGCCTCGGTACTCGCGGATTTCGTCGGCGCTCAGGTCGCACACATAGGCTTTGCCCTTCTTGATAAGCTTGACGGCGTACTCGTACAACTGCTCGAAGTAATCGGAGGCATAGTACAGCCGGTCTTCCCAGTCGAATCCCAGCCAGCGGATATCCTGCTGGATGGACTCGACGTACTCCACTTCCTCCTTCACCGGGTTGGTGTCGTCGAAGCGCAAGTTGCACTGGCCGCCGAATTCCGCCGCAATGCCGAAGTCAATACAAATGGCCTTGGCGTGGCCGATGTGCAGATAGCCGTTCGGCTCCGGAGGGAAGCGGGTGTGCACGCGGGAATAGCGGCCCGCTTTCAAATCCTCCATCACCGCGGCCCGGATGAAGTTCACAGACTGATTCGAATCGCTCAAGGTCATGTTCACATCTCTCTTCGGTGGAAAGTTTCGACAATTATCGCAAACGGTGCTCCCGCGTCTCGCGCCCGAACGGTTTGGTCCTCGGGGGTTCTTAGCGCCTGATCGTCGACTTCTACGAGCATGCCGCACCCGGGCGGCTACTGTCAAGATGGAAGAGCGGGAGGGCGAGTCCGGAGGCGAACGTCAGCGCCCCCAGCGGGAGCCCCACCTAGGACAGGGCCCGGCCGTTTTCGCGGTGTGAAGGCTGAAACGCGGGCTCGAATCCCGCCGGGGCCACCATCTGATTCCGTCTTCCCGGCGAAGGCCTGCCCGCGTTTCGGCCCAGCCGTCTCGGCGTATCGAACCTCAGACTTCCTGACAAAAAATGTCGCGAGGGAGCAGATTTTTCTCACCCCGAGGAGCGCTGCGCCCTATTTCCAGTCACGGAAGGACACGATGGAGCTGGAGCAGCAAATCATAGAAGTGCCTGTCCTTCCTGGAGAATATTGTGTTTGCGGTTGCTGACCTGACGGCCATCCGGCGATGGCACGGATACTGCCTCGGGAATCTAAGCTTGGTGCATGACTGCATCACGCCTGCTTGAGGACTACAGAACAGCGAATTCGGTTTTCATGCATCGCAGGGGGCCTGGGAATGAGCGGCTTCCCGTGCAAGGCAGGTAAGGGATTCACGATGGTCGAGCTGCTCATCGTCGTGGCCATCATTAGCATCCTGGCCATGATCGCTATCCCCAACCTACTCAGTGCCCACCGGAGGTCGAGATATTCCCGCGCGGCTGCGGATACGAAAACTGCCGTGACCCAGGCCATTGTGTACGGAACCGACAGAGACGTCTACCCGACCAGCATCAAGGCGATCCGAGACACCGGGTTGACCAATGTCAGCGACACGGATCCGTGGGGGATTGCCTATGTCCTCTCCCCAACGCTTGTCGGGGGCGTGTCGCCTGGATACGTGGACGACGTGTACATCTACAGCAAGGGCCCCAGCGCCGCAGGAACCTATCCCGTCCCATTTGTGACCAACACCGGGACCGGCGGCTCCGTCGGCTATTCCTCGGTCTATGGATCCTGGGCCGGGACGTAGAGGCCGGCCGTCCCCCTAATCTGCATCGACTGCCCTCGGATACATTTCTTGTCTTGCGGCCCGACCACCCGCCTCTCGCCTGACCCCTCTCGCCTGCTCCTGCTCTCGGATTGGATCGGCTGGCAGCCTGGTTCCGCTGCGTGTTCCCCGGTCTTGCGGGACAGCATCTGCTGGCGGTCTCGGGACAAGGGAAGGCTCGTGGCCACCCCGCTCGGGGGGATCACCGCAGATTGTCTGGTTCAGCAGCCCGCTGCCCCTTCCGGCTGGACGAATGGGACGGGGGCGAGTACGCTCTCTCGCCGGACGTACCGGGCAGTAATCTGAAACACCTAAGGGAGGGGATCTAAAGGAGAAGCCTATGACAGAACTCTTTGAGAACCGCGTCAAGCGAATGCTCAAGGCCGGCCAGAAGACCGCGGGGGCCTGGTCGCAACTGTGCAGTCCCGCCTCAACGGAGATCCTGTGCCGCGCCGGGTTTGACTGGATCCTGATCGACATGGAGCATTCCCCAGGCGACATGCAGACGCTGCTCGCGCAATTCCAGGCCATGGGGGGCTACGGGGCCGTGCCTATCGTGCGCGCGCCGTGGAACGACATGGTCTGGATCAAGCGGATCTTGGATGCCGGGGCATACGGCGTCATGATCCCCTCAATCAACACGCGGGAGCAGGCGATTGCCGCCGTCCAGGCTTGCAAGTACCCACCGCTCGGCGTGCGCGGGATCGCGAGCAGCCCGCGTGCTGCGGGATTCGGACGGGATACCGCAAGTTATCTGAAGCGGGCGAACGACGAGATCCTGGTGATCCTGCAGGTCGAGACGCCCCAGGCCATCGAGAACCTGGACGAGATCGGCAAGGTCCCAGGCGTGGATGTTCTCTTCATCGGCCCCATGGACCTGTCCACCTCCATGGGGTACCTCGGGAACCCCGGCCATCCGGAGGTGCAGGCAGCCATCGCCAAGGTCGAAGCGAAAGCCAAGGCCATGGGCATCCCGCTGGGGACGATATCCGCCGGGTGGGAGCAGGCCAAGGCCCTGTACGACCGCGGGTATCAGCTCATCACCCTTCTTTCGGACGTGATTTTCCTCTCGCGAGGATCGGCGGACGCAATGGCCAAGTTCCGGGAAGCGTTCCCGCAGGGGTAGGGGAGCAGGAAAGAGCCGGCGGGCGAATTCCGGGCCCCGTCGGCTCTGCACCCGGCAACCGCTGATGGCTTCAGCAAACCGCCAAGGCCCGGCTTCGCTCATTGACTGACTTCGTGTCTGAAGCGGACCAGGGGGCCGACCAAGCCGGAGAAATCCATTGACAGTGCCGGCAGGCACGACTAAGAGTGTGTGAAAATATCGGTGAATCAGCGCCGTTCGGCTGAGCTCACGACGAAGCCAAGCGCATTTTTCACCCACGGAAAATCAAGAGGTTACAGTCACGCTCTCGGCCCAGCGACGATTTCTTTACACACTCTAAGGTCAGGTCGTTATTCCTTTTTTTTCACAGCGACCTGCCGGCAACATGCGCATCGACCTGCACACGCACACCACGGCCTCGGACGGACTGCTGAGTCCGGCAGCCTTGGTGCAAGCGGTTCAGGCCGCCCGCCTTGACGTATTCAGCGTCACCGACCACGACACCCTGGATGCTCTGGCAGATGCCGAGGCGCATGCTCGCACCCTGCGTCTTCGCCTGATCCCGGGGATCGAACTCTCCGCCATGTGGCGGAAGAAGGTAGAGCTGCACATCCTGGGCTATTTCCTGGATGCCACGGATGCGAGACTCCTGGCCTTCCTCCGCGAGAGGCGCGAGGCCCGCCGCACGCGACTGCAGGCCATGCTCAACCGGTTGCGGGCGCTGGGCATGGTCGTCGAGGCGGAAGAGGTCCTGGCCTCCGCCCAGGATGGGAACGTGGGGCGACCTCACCTCGCCCGGGTCCTGGCACAGCGTGGGTTTGTCTCCAGTCCCGACGAGGCCTTCGAGAGGTATCTGGGAGAGGGAAAGCCGGCCTACGTCCCGCGCCCTGACGTGACCATCGCTGACGCCATCCAGGTGATCCACGAGGCGGGCGGGCTGGCCTCGTTGGCCCATCCGGGGTTGCACAACCACGATGAGGCGATCCCTGACCTGGTAGCGGCCGGGCTGGACGCGATTGAGGTGTACCACGTGGTGCATACCGCCAGCCAGGAGACGCATTACCGGCGCCTGGCTGAACGAAGGGGGCTCCTGGTGACGGGGGGATCGGACTTCCACGGGGCCGCGGGGCGCGATTACGGCCCGGCGCCCGGGATGCCCTGCCTGCCGGAGGCGGACTTCTCACGGCTACAAGCGGTGGCAGTGGCACGGCGCGCTGCCATGCGCCCCTGCCCCTAGGAGAGCGGCCCGAGTCCGTTGAGGCAAGAGCGGAAACAGATCATCCGGGAGAGCGAGAGGGGACGGCACCAGAAAGGCGAAGGCTCCCAGTCGGGACCATCCGGATCTCCCGAACGCGGGCCGGGCCGCGACCATCTTTTTCTCGTCGGACGCCACGCTTGATTTCCGGGAGTTGTGCCGGGACCTCTGCCGCGACCTGCGCATGCGGGTGACCTTGCACCGCCTGGGCCTGTGCGACCTGGCGAAGCGGGCCGGCCCTGCGGCGCCTGCGGCCGGCCGCTCTGCTGTAAGAACTTCCTCTCCGGTTTTCCCTCCGTCTCCGTAAGGCTGGTGAAGGAGCAGAAATTTCCGCTCACGCTGGAGCGCTCGGCCGGCATGTGCGGGCGGCTGAAGTGTTGCCTCGCCTACGAGACGGGAAATGGTGCCTGCCAGCGGGCGGCTTGCGGGAGCTGTTGCTCGCCCGTAGGAAGAGCCGGGGCGGCCCAGGGCGAACCTCAGATCTCCGGCTCCTGATTGCGACGGCCTCCCTCGACCTCCTTTCCCCTCTCGTGCGAGAGCCAGCCCGACCAGGGACATTGCAGGGCGGGGGGCGCATTTCTGCACGGCGCGTCCGCGAGAATCGCTGGAAGGCGACGCTTGTCAGCCTGTGATAAATCCAGTATCATCCGACGACCGACACCTTGCCGACCCACGGGAGGCCGGGCGGTATGGTGCGGGGAGGGCGGCGCGGAGGGGGGAGCTTTTCCATGGACGATCGGGACAAGCGACTGCTGAATGTGATCCAAGCGGATTTCCCGCTGGTGTCTCGCCCGTTCCAGGACCTGGGGAAGCCACTCCAGCTCGCCGAGGCTGAGGTCATTGGCCGGATCGCTGCCCTCAAAAAGCAGCGGATCATCCGCCAGATCAGCGCGATCTTCGACACCCGCAGCCTGGGGTACCGAAGCAGCCTGGTGGCGATGCGCGTCCCGCCGGAGAAGCTGGAGGCGGCCGCGGCGGTGGTGAACAGCCACCCAGGGGTCAGCCACGATTACAAGCGGAACCACGCCTTCAACCTGTGGTTCACGCTGGCGGTGCCGCCGACGAGCGACCTGGAGTGGACGGTGCAGCACCTGCACGCGATGGCTGGCGCCGACTCGACCCGGATCCTGCCCACGCTCCGCCTTTTCAAGATCGGCATGCAGCTGGACATGGAGGGAAGAAGCGGGGCGGAGCGCGTGGAGTCCGCCGAAGGCGGATACAGCGAGGCCCGTCGCCCGTCGGCCGGCCGCGATGGCCTGCGCCCGATCGATATCGCCGCCATCCGCGAGTTGCAGGAGGACATCCCCCTGATCCCGGAGCCCTACCGGCCCATGGCAGAGCGGATGGGCGTTTCAGAGGCGGTCCTCTTCGAGGTGGCGGCGCACCTCGCCGCCCAGGGATACCTCCGGCGGATGGCCGCCGTCCTGTACCATCGCGAGGCGGGCTTCCGCGCCAACGCCATGGGCGTGTGGGTCGTGCCGCCCGAGCGGGCGGATGAGGTCGGCCAGATCATGGGCAGCTTCAAGGGCGTGAGCCACTGCTATCTGCGGCCCACCTACCCGGATTGGCCCTACAGCATCTTCACCATGGTCCACGGGCAGAAGGCGCGCGATTGCCAGGAGATCATCAGCGCCATCTCCCAGGCGACCGGCATCACCGAGTACGCCCTCCTGTACAGCACGAAGGAATACAAGAAGGTCCGCCTGAAGTATTTCACCCCTGATTTGGACGAGTGGGAGGCGCGCGCCCGGCGGTCCGTGGACGCCGCTGCGGCTCTTCCCGCCCCGGCGGGCGAGCGGATCTAGCCATTGCGCCATCGCTCCGCGTCATGCTGAGTAGGGATCAAGCCGGTCCGTTCGTTTCCCGACAGATGGGAGGCCTGTCGGGAGAGATGCCCGCTTTGCCGTTGACGGTCGGAATGCGGATCCAGTCGGGTGCGCGGGCTGGCGCTCGGTTCGCCGCAGGGCCGGACGGCCGGGGGATGGCCCCGACCAAAGCATAAGCAGCGAGAGGGGACACATGGCTGGAGCCATGGTGGATGTCCAGGGTCTCACGAAGGTGTTCGGGACGACGCTTGCCCTCGACGCCGTGGATCTGCGGGTGGATCCGGGCGAGGTGGTGGCGCTCCTGGGGCCCAACGGGGCGGGAAAGACTACCCTCCTCAAGCTCCTGGCTACGGCGATCCAGCCCACGGCGGGGGGCGGGCGCGTGCTGGGCCTGGACCTCTTGAAGGGGCGTGACGCCATCCGGCGGCGGATGGGCATGATCTCACATAACCACCACCTGTACGAGGACCTGACCGCCGAAGAGAACCTCAAGTTCGCTGCGGTGATGCACGGGATGCGTGTGGACGGCGGGCCCATCCTCAAGGCCCTCACCGAGGTCGGGCTGGACGGCCAGGCGCGCTGGAAAGTCCGGACCTTCAGTACCGGGATGAAGCGCCGGCTGGTGATCGCCAAGATGCTCCTCTTCGAACCGGAACTCCTGTTCCTAGACGAGCCGCACAACACCCTGGACCAGGCGGCCATCGCGCTGCTCAACGGCTATGTGGCCTCGGTGGCGGCGCGCGGGGGCGCAGCGGTCGTGGCGACCCACAACCTGTCCCGGGCCTACGGCATGGCGGATCGTTTCGTGCTGATGCGGGACGGGGCGGTGGCCTGGCGCGTCGAGAAAGCGGGGCTCACGGCCGAAGGACTGCGCGACCTGTACGCACGCTACGCAGAGAGCGGGGAGAACGCCGCGGTGCAGGTGTGATACTCCGCGGCGCAATGGAAAATGGAGAACCGACAACCGACAAGTGAAAATGGGGCATCGAGCGAACGACGCAGAGGCTCAGCGGAGCTAACGGCCATACCGTTGTCGGTTTCGCATTGTCAGTTTGAGATTTTTCATTGCCGCGAGAGGTGGGCATGGTAGTGGACTTGCTCCGGCGCACGTGGGCGATGACGTGG
>CAZXXV010000028.1:0-8160 GCA_964644725.1 uncultured bacterium | reverse complement strand
GCGAGAGGTGGGCATGGTAGTGGACTTGCTCCGGCGCACGTGGGCGATGACGTGGCCCCAGCCCACGGGCGCGCCAACGCATGAGACGGCTGGGGTCGAGAACTGTGAGCACACGGGCTGAAGGCATGGTCGCCGGGATGCTCCGGCGCACGTGGGCGATGACGTGGAAGGACGTCACGGTGGAACTCCGCGCGCGCGAGCGGGTCAACGCCATGCTGTTCTTCGCCGCCCTGGTGCTGTTCATGTTCAACTTTGCCCTGGGGCCGGATCGGGAGAAGCTGCAGGAGGTGGCGCCGGGCCTCCTCTGGCTGGCGTTCCTCTTCACGGGGATGCTGGGCCTCGGGCGCAGCTTCCAGGCCGAGCGGGAGAACGAGTGCTTCGAAGAGCTCCTGCTCACCCCCGGCGACCGGGAGTCCATCTTCTTCGGGAAGCTGGCGGGCAACGTCCTGTTCATGGTCACGGCCGAGGCCCTGATCCTGCCGCTCTTCGGCATCCTGTACAACCTGGACATCTGGCCGTACCTGCCGTCCCTGGCCCTGGTGGCGTTCCTCGGGACGGTGGGCTTCTCGACGCTTGGGACGCTCCTGGCGGCGATGACGGCCCATCTCCGCGCGCGAGAGGTGATGCTACCCCTTCTGCTGTTTCCCCTCACGGTGCCGGTGATCCTGGGGTCGGTGCGCGCGACCGAGGTAATCCTGGCGGGCGGGGGGCTCGGCGAGGTGAGCCACTGGCTCAAGCTCCTGGGGGGATTCGACCTCATCTTCCTGGTGGTCAGTCCCCTGGTGTTTGAATTCGTGTTGGAGGAATGATGGTGCGAGGCTCTTCGAGGGCATGGATCTTCGGGGGGGCGGCGGCCCTCGTGCTGGCCACCGGGTTGTACCTGGGCCTGGTGGTCGTGCCGCCGGATGCGGTGCAGGGCGAGGTGCAGCGCATCATGTACCTGCACGTCCCGTCCATCGTGACGGCCTACCTGGCGTTCACCGTGGTCTTCTGTTCGAGCATCCTGTACCTATGGAAGCGGGATCTGCGTTTCGACGCCGTGGCGGTCTCCTCGGCCGAGATCGGCGTCCTCTTCACCGGGATCACCTTGGCTACCGGCTCCATCTGGGGCAAGTCGACCTGGGGGGTCTGGTGGACCTGGGATGCGCGGCTGACCCTCACGGCGATCCTGTTCACGATCTATGTCGGGTACCTCATGCTGCGATCTTTCGCCGAGGACCCGCAGGCCGGCGCCCGCTACGGGGCCGTTCTGGCCATCATCGGGTTCTTGGACATTCCGCTGAACCATATGGCGGTCCAGTGGTGGCGGACGCTGCACCAGCCGTCCTCCATCCTGCGGCCCGGCGGCACCTCGGTGGCGTCGGTGATGCTGGTGCCCCTGGCGATCAACTTCGCGGGGCTCACCCTGCTGTACACCTACTTGCTGCTGGAGCGCGTCCGCTTGGAGCGCATCCGCCACCGCGCAGCCGAAGTGCGACTCAAGCGAGGGCGACGTGGGTAGCTGGGGATTCATCGGGCTGGCGTACGGCGTGGCATCCGTCGCGTTGCTGGGCTATCTCTTCCTGCTGAAGGGCCGCCTGCGCGGCGCCCGGGATGAACTGGCGGCACTGGAACGGGACGGCGGGCGGAGGGGGCGATGAGGGGGCGCAAGCTGAAATACCTCGTGGCGGGTTTCATCGTGGTGGCCGCCCTGGTGGGCCTGATCTATTCCGGCGTGCGGGACTCCATGGTGTACTTCTACACGCCGAGCGAGTTCAAGCAAAAGCAGGACGAGGTGCGGGGGAAGGCGCTGCGCCTCGGGGGCATGGTCGTGGATGGCTCCGTCCGCTGGGACCCACAGACCCTCCTGCTCACCTTCCAGCTCACGGACGGCCAGGGGACGGTGTTCGTGCGGCACAAGGGGACGGCGCCGGACCTCTTCAAGGAAGGCGCGGGTGCCGTGGTGGAGGGGGCTTGGATGCCTGACGGCTATTTCCGGGCGAGCACGATCATGGCCAAGCACTCCGAAGAGTACAAACCGCCGGCGCACCCGGAGACCCTGGACGGCAAGAAGCAGATGTTCAAGTCCATTTTGAAAGAGGACAAGAAATGATCTCCACCCTGGGTGGATTCGTCCTGTTCTTGGCGCTGGGCGTCACGCTGTATGCCGCCGCAGCGTCGGTCTTCGGGGCGCGGCAGGGGCGGGAGGACTGGCTGGCCAGCTCGCGCAACGCCGTGCTGGCCCATTTCTGCCTGGTCACGCTGGCCATCTTCCTCTTGGAGTATGCGTTGATCACTAGCGACTTCAGCCTGCGCTACGTGGCCAACAATAGCACCCGGGAGAGCCTCACGCGGTACAAGATCGCCGGCCTCTGGGGCTCGCTGGAGGGCTCGATCCTCCTCTGGGAATGGCTCCAGTCCCTCTTCGCGGCGCTGGTGGTCGCCCGCTACAGCGACCGGGGACCCTCTGGGTGCCGGCAGCTCATGCCGTACGTTCAGGCGGTGCTGCAGGGGATCTCCGCCTTCTTCCTGCTCCTCATGGCGTTCGCGGTCAATCCCTTCGCCCGGATCTTCCCGATCCCGCCCGATGGCCGCGGCCTGAACCCGCTGCTGGAAGTGACCGACATGCTCATCCACCCCCTGCTCCTGTACCTGGGGTACGTGGGCTTCTCGGTCCCCTATGCCTTCGCGATGGCCGCCCTCATCACCGGGCGCCCCACGGAGGAGTGGCTCCGGATCACGCGGCGGTGGACGGTGGTGGCGTGGTTGTTCCTCACCGGCGGGATCTTCTATGGCGGTTGGTGGTCGTACCGGACACTAGGCTGGGGCGGCTACTGGGCCTGGGACCCGGTGGAGAATGCGTCTTTCATGCCCTGGCTCACCGCCACGGCCTTTATCCACTCGGTGATGATCCAGGAACGGAAGCGCATGCTCCGGGTGTGGAACCTGGTCCTGGTCACCCTCACGTTCTCGCTGGTGATCTTCGGGACGTTCCTGACCCGGAGCGGGATCTTGGGATCGGTGCACGCCTTCGCCGAGGGACCGGTGGGGGTCATGTTCCTGGCGTTCCTTGCCCTGGTCCTGCTCTTCTCTTTCGGTCTCGTGGCGTACCGCTCGGACCAGCTCAAGGGCCACGGGGAGCTGGACTCCATCGTCTCCCGCGAGAGCGCGTTCCTGCTGAACAACCTGGTCCTGGTGGGGATCTGCTTCACGGTGTTTCTGGGGACGATCTTCCCGCTCTTGTCCGAGGCGCTCCGCGGGACCAAGATCAGCGTGGGCACGCCCTATTTCAACAAGGTGAGCGTTCCGCTGGGGATGGCCCTGCTCTTCCTCATGGGGGTCGGCCCCCTGATTGCCTGGGGGCGCGCGTCCCTGAATAACCTGAAGCGGAACTTCCTGAAACCGAGCCTGGCGGCGGTGGCCGGCACGGCCATCCTGTACGCGCTGGGGGTCCACCAGGCCGAGGTGCTGGCGGCCTTCGCCTTCTGTTTCTTTGTCATCGGCACCATCGTCTTCGAGTTCGTGGTGGCCACCCGGACCCGCGCCAAGACGATGGGCGAGGGGTTCCTCACGGCCTTCGCCACCCTCCTGCTCAAGAGCCGGCGCCGCTACGGGGGTCTGATCGTCCACCTGGGGGTGGTGATCACCATCATCGGCATCGCTGTCTCCTCGGTGTACAAGCTGGAGCGAGAGCAGACCCTGAAGTCCGAGGAGAGCCTGACTATCGGGCGGTACAGCGTTCGCTTCGACGGGCTGGCGGCGGGTGAGCGCCCCACCCACATCCTGGTGTGGGCCAACCTCAGGGCCTTCAAGGATGGGAAGCCCGTGCACGAACTCACGCCTGGGCAGCGGTTCTACCCGAACCAGCAGTCGCCCTTCGCGAGCGTGGATGCCCGCTACCACTGGAACGAGGACCTGTACGTCATGCTGTCGGCGTTCGAACGGGATGGGAGCTCTGCCACCATTAAGGTCATCATCAATCCGATGATCTCCTGGATCTGGATCGGGGGCGGCGTGATCCTCCTGGGGGTCATCGTGGCGGTGCTGCCAGAGAGGCGGCTGGCCCTCCTCACCATGCGGGCCAAAGCGCAGGTGGCCTGAACCCCGCCTGGAGGCGGGGCCACGGGGTCCTTCATGTCCTGGAAGAAGGCCTTGATTCCTCTGGCGTGCGTGCCCGTGATCATCTTGCTGGCCTACGGGTTCCGGACCGATCCCAGGGCCATCCCGTCTCCCCTGGTGCGGAAGGCGGCGCCGGGCTTTCGCATTGCCGTCTTCGACGGAGGCAACCTGTCGCTGGAAGGGCTCAAAGGCAAGCCGGTCGTGCTGAACTTCTGGGCCTCGTGGTGCTATCCCGCCTGCTACGAGGAGGCGCCTCTCTTGGAGTCCACCTGGCGGAAATACAAGGACCAGGGCCTCATGATGGTGGGCGTGGACATCCAGGACAAGGAGGCCAACGGCCGCGAGTTCATGCGCCGCTTCAACTTCACGTTTCCCAACGGCCCCGACCCGGGGAGCAAGATCTCCATTGACTACGGCGTGTACGGGGTCCCGGAGACGTTCTTCATTGACCAGCAGGGGCGGATCATCTACAAGCACGTGGGGGCGCTGACCCCCGAGCTGATGGAGGAGCAGGTCCGGACACTCCTGAAGGGTATGTGAGATGTGGTCGCATGGGAAAAGCCCCAGAATCCCGACGAGCGCCGTGAACGGCAGGCAGGGCGGATGGGCGCTCGTGTTGCTGGTATGGGTGAGCCTGCTGATCCCTCTGAATGCTCTGGCGCCGCCCAATCCGGCAAGGGCAGAGGCCGGACCCGCCTCCCCTGACCTGGAGGAGCGGGTCCGCGAGGTCGCCTCGGAGCTTCGCTGCGTGGTCTGCCAGAACCTCTCGGTGGAGGACTCACCCTCGGATCTGGCCAAGGAGATGCGGAACCTGGTGCGGGAACTCTTGCAGCAAGGCAAGACCCCCGAGGAAATCCAGGCCTACTTCGTGAGCCGGTACGGAGACTTCGTCCTGCTGGCACCGCCCAAGCGCGGGTTCAACCTCCTGGTCTGGGGGTTGCCCTTCGTGGCCCTGCTGGTCGGAGCGGGCGGCGTTTACCTCGTGGCCAGGCGGTGGACCGAGCGAGGGCAGCAGGCCGCACCGTCTCTGGACCCTGCCTACGCTGAGCGGGTCCGTCGGGAACTCCGGGAGCGGGAAGGCCATTCCGGCTCCTGAGGGCCATTCGAGAAAGTACATGAACCGCCGGTACCAACGGCATCCGCCTCAGGCGGATTGGTGCGCCAAGGTCGCCACGGAAAAACACGCTGGGAAGCTAGCAGGCGGGGATGCTGGGATGCATCCAGCTTCCAGGCTTCCTAGCCTCCTCGCCTCCAAGCGTTCCGGGTACCCAGCGCCAGCGCTGGGTGTCCTTGGCGGTTCAGTCATTAGGTTCGCGGAGGCCGAATGGTGGTGGTGATCTCACTCGGGATCGCAGTGGTGGTGGTCGCGTTCGTGGCCGTCCCGTTCTTTTTGTTGACCGGTCGGTCCTCGGATGCGGAGCCGACGGGTCCCGACGCCTCTGAGGCGCTGGCGGAACTGCTGGCAGAGAAAGAGACGATCTACGCCGCCATCCAGGAGCTGGACTTCGACCTCAAATCTGGCAAGCTTTCAACCGAGGATCATGAAGCCCTGCGGCAACGCCACGAGGCGCAGGCAGCGGCGGTTCTGAAGCGAATAGATGAGCTGCAAGAGGCGGCCCGGCCGGCCGAGAAAGCCCGCAGTGCCCGCCGGGAGAAGCGGAAGGCATGAGGAGCATTCTGGACCAGCTCCGCCAGACGGGGTTGGAGCGGATTCACACCAAGCTGCTGGAAGGGCGGCGCCTCACCTTCGACGACGGTATGCGCTTGTACCAGACGCCGGACCTCACGGCTGTGGGGTACCTCGCCAACCTGGTGCGCGAGCGGAAAAGCGACGCCCGCACGTATTTCGTCCGGAACCTCCACATCAACTACACCAACATCTGCAACAAGTTCTGCAAGTTCTGCTCCTTCTACGCCGCTCCCAACAGCACCGATGGCCGCGGATACGTCCTCAGCCCGGAGGAGGCGGCCGCCCGGGTCGCCCGGTATGACGGGGAACCGATCCGCGAGATCCACATGGTCGCGGGGATCAACCCGAAACTTCCCTACCAGTATTACCTCAACCTCCTGCGGGCGGTGAAGGCCGCCCGTCCTGATGCCCAGATCAAGGCCTTCAGCATGATCGAGCTGGCCCAGATCGCCCGCGTGGCCAAGCGCCCCCTGGCGGAGATCCTGCCCGAGCTGAAGGCGGCGGGGCTCACCGCGTGCCCCGGGGGCGGCGCCGAGGTCTTCAGTGATCGGGTTCACGAGGAGCTGTTCCGGGCTAAGCTGGACAACCAGGGCTGGTTCGACGTCGCGCGCGCGGTCCATGGCGCCGGCATCCCGTCCAACGCCACGCTCCTGTACGGCCACATCGAGACCCAGGAGGAGAAGATCCGCCACCTCCTTCACATGCGGGAGCTGCAGGATGAGACCGGCGGGTTCATGTGCTTCGTGCCGCTGGCCTTCGACCCCAGCCGGACAGAGCTTTCCCACCTGCCGGTCACCACCGGCTACGCCAACCTGCGCGAGATCGCCGTCGCCCGGCTTCTCCTAGACAACTTCCCCCACGTCAAGGCCTTTTGGATCATGATCACGCCGGCGGTGGCCCAGATGGCGCTCTGGTACGGCGCCGACGACGTCGACGGCACCGTGTCCCACTACGAGATCACTCATGCCCTGGGGACGACCTCGCACCGGCAGGTCCTGAGCACGGCCGAGCTCCTGGATCTCATCACCGAGGTGGGGCGCGAGCCGATGGAGCGGGATGCGTTGTACAACGTCATCGAAGAACCGTTAGGCGTAAGGCGGTAAGGGGTCAGGCGTGAGGGGAAGACCGGGACCTCGCCTCATGCCTCACGCCTGACGCCTCACGATGAATCAGAATGCGACTTACGGACAGCAGCCTGGCTGGCATCGAAGAGAAGATCCTGGCGGGCGAACGCTTGAGCTTCGCCGACGGGGTGCGCCTGTTCCGCGAGGCGAACCCCCTGCAGCTCTCGTCGTGGGCGAACCTCGTCCGGCGGCGCCTGCATCCGGACGATGTGGTCACGTACGTCATCGGGCGGAATATCAACTACACCAACGTCTGCTGGGTGCAGTGCAAGTTCTGCAGCTTCTACCGGCTACCCGGTGCCGAGGGCGGTTACGTCCTGACGCGGGAGGAGATCTTCCGCAAGATCCACGAGCTTCTGGATCTGGGTGGGACCGAGATCCTGATCCAGGGGGGTCTAAACCCGGCGCTCAAGATTGATTATTTCGAGGACTCGTTCCGCGCCATCAAGGATCGATTCCCGGTGCACATCCACGGCCTGTCGCCGGTCGAGGTCATCTACCTGGCCAAGATATCCCACCTGAGCGAGGAGGAGTGCCTCACGCGCCTGAAGGCCGCCGGATTGGACTCCATCCCGGGGGCTGGCGCAGAGATGCTCGTGGACGAGGTGCGCGACCAGATCGCACCCCGGAAGGATTCTGCCGTCGCCTGGCTCAACCTCATGCGGACAGCCCATCAGCTCGGCATCTCCTCCACGGTAACCATGATGTACGGGTCGGTAGAGACCGTGGAGCAGCGGGTCGAGCACCTGATCAAGGTGCGCGACCTGCAGGACGAGACGGGCGGGTTCCGCGCCTTCATCCCGTGGAGCTTCCAGCCCGAGGGGACACACCTGCCAAACGTCAAGCGGGCCAGCGGCTTCGATTACCTCCGCACGGTCGCCATCTCGCGACTGATGCTGGACAACATCAGGAACATCCAGGCCTCCTGGCTGACCCAGGGGCCCAAGATCGGCCAGATCGCCCTCCAGTACGGCGTCAACGACATGGGCAGCACGGTCATCGAGGAGAACGTCGTGACGGCCAAGGGGGCGGTCTTCATGGTGCCCCTCCACGAGATCGAGCGCCTCATCCGCGACGCCGGGCTCACCCCCGCCCGCCGCAACACCCGGTACGAGATCCTGGCTGGGTGACCTTCGGCGATGCCGAATGCCCACTTCCCCCTGCGTCCGACGGACCTACTGCCAACGACCGCGCGCGCCTGCGGGTGGCAACGGCCAGCGGTTACGACTGTGTGCGGCCAACGCCCAT
>CAZXXV010000027.1:4207-16349 GCA_964644725.1 uncultured bacterium | reverse complement strand
CCTGGCCCATCTTCAGCGTCCCGCCCGGCTTCACCTCGCCGGCGGCAGCGCTGCCCAAGACCCCTCCACACATCCACAGAACTCCCCAAATCACGAGGCACCGGTACACGTTTTGCCAGCTCATCTCAGCCTCCTTCGGCCCTTGCGCGGCCAGGCCATGACGCCGGACCGCCGACCCAAAAAGATGTCGTTGCGTACGTTCGCCTCACAACAACGGAGTGGGCCTCTCATCGAAAATCGAACCAAGCCAGGATCCAGGAACGCCATCGCTCTGCATGTCACCGCAGCTCGCCGTCCCCATGCAGCCGGATGCTGAAAGTCAATCCTGCTCACTGCCAGCTGGAGTCCAGAGACTGAGTACCGTTCGGCCCAGGATACTCGCTCTCTCGTCAGGCGTCAGGAATGGGAAATGCGTGCGAAGGGCATCCAGTCGTTCCAGATAGCTCGGGCTCGGCATGTCCATGGGCCAGTTTGATCCCCACATCAACCGCCGCGGACCGAACAGGTCAATCACCCGCCGCTGGTAGTCGTGAAGGTCCCGCCACGGGTATGGCACCCGTGAGTGCTTGATGTGATTCGAGACCTTCACGTAGACGTTGGGTCTCTTGGCCAGCTCAAATAACGTTGCCGAGGAGGCAAAGCTCGGCGCTTCGGACATGTCCGGGTGGCCGAGGTGATCAACGATGAGGAGAAGATCGGGAAAACGATCGGCGACGGCCAGGATCGTGGGGTGGTTCGGAATGCGGTTCAGGAACTGCACTGGGAGGCCGAGGGCGCGCGCCTTCGGGAACAGGGGATCCGCCGCGCCCGCAAGCACGCCGTCGTTGATGCGCGGATCGGGAGCGTTGCGCCAGGGATCTGCGAGGTGCAGGCGAACCCCGCGGAAGCCGTCCTCATTGTATTGTCGCTCCAGCCGCTCCGGAGCATCGGGGACGAACGGGTCCTCGAGATAGCCGAGGGCGGCGAATCGTCCAGGAAAGCGCCGCATGGACTGGACGAAGTACCGGTTATCCTCGCCGTACCATGGCGTCTGAACCAGGAGGGCTATGGCCACTCCCGCTTGGTCCATGAGTTCGACCAGGTCGTCGGCACTCCCGCTCGGCGGAGGCGGAAGGTCATGGCGGGGTGCCAGCGGGAACGCGGTCCTGTCCTCGGAGAAGAGGTGGACATGCGCGTCGACGATGACTTCACCCTCTCGGTCGCTGCTCATCTTCGGGTGGCTCCTGATCTACTGCTTTCCCTCCTCGGGGGGCAGCTCCGGCCGTGGGTTCAGGTCGTACTCGACCGCAATCCCTCGGTACATCGCCTTCCAGCGATCCCGTTCCCGCTCGGCCTTCTTCTGCAGGGTCAGCCGCAGATCAGGATCGACCAGCGCCTCGTAAAGGATCGCACCCTCGGCCTGTCGCGGCATCGGGATCCCCAAAAGATACGCGATGGTTGGCGTGAAAGAGGTCAGATAGGCCATGCCCTTGAGATGGAGCCCCTCCTTCACATTCGGCCCGGCCAGCATGAACAGGGAGCGCATGCTCAAACCTTTGACGCGCGACGTCGGGAGTTCATGTCCATGCTCCAGATCGGCCTCGGGTCGCAGGGCATAGACGACGTCGCCGATGCGATCGCCGTACAGACCGATCAGTTCCGCCTCGTGCTTCTTGAAGACAATGGTGAATGGATTCTTGCCAGACTTGGGATGCCGGTAGTTGCGCAAGGCGTCGATGACTTCCTCGACGGTCTTGTCGTAGTCTTGGGGCTCGACGATGCCCCGCGGATCCCTTCCTTTGAGGTTTACGTAGACATAGACGCTCCGCTGGGGAACGGCTTTCGTCCTGGACCAATCTATGACGCGCTTGCCCGCCTCGTCGGTTCGGTATACCAATAGGCCCGCCTCTTCCAGGACGGTGCGGGTGTCGGTGAACCCCCAGGGCGAAGGCGTTCCGGCGTGATCGGAGATGATCGCAATGAGCGTATCGTCATCAGCGATCGCCATCAGTTCGCCCAGCAGGCGGTCAATGGACTGATAGTGCCGAGTAAGCCACGAGATGGCGTTGCGAATTTCGGCCTCGGTGGCCCCGCAATCCGCGTCCAACTGCTGCTGGTAGAAGTGGTTGATGTAGTCGCCACAGTGGGTTTCGGTAAAGTAGAGGTCCCACTCCTTGGTGCTGGTCAGGTACCTGGCCGCCTTGGCCAGCCACTGGTGCTGGTAGTCCATCAGCTCATAGAATGTGCGCTCGTCAATCCACTCGTAGTGGAGGGCGTCGCGCGCCGGGTTGGTGAAGAAGGGACCGACCTTCTCCAGCAACTCCTCGCCCAGCTCCGGGGGCCGGGTGTAGCCAGAAACCGGCCAGACCTGGGTCGAGAACAGCTCCACGTGAGAGGCATCGCGGGAAAGAGCCATCAGCTTGAACCGGAAGGCTCCCTTGGTCTTGCCCTGTGGCATGAGGCCTTCGCGAACCCTCTGCTGAAGGGTGAGGGTAGCCTGGAGATCCTGACCTTCCTTGAGGGCGTAAGCGCGTATCTTGGCCCGCTCCGCCTCGCGCTGCGCGACCTTGGCCGGGTCCGGCGACATATCGAACGTGTCGAGCACGAAATCAGACCACTGGCCCATCCGCATCTGGGCAACGGGCTTGGCGGCGTCCTTCTCGGAACAGATGAGAACAATGTCGTAGCCGGACCCCGCGGATTTGATGACCAACAGCCGGTACGCTTGCTCGCCACCACCGTGGAGGGCAATGAGGACCTCGCCCTCCAGGGCGTCCCACTTTCCCTCCAGGTTGACCCACCCTTTTGCCGGGCTCAGATGCACCCGGTTGGTCATGGGCAGCTCTTCGGTCGTGTGCAGCCGAACTGGGCCCAACTCGAAGAAGTTGACGACCCCCGGGCCACAGCCCTCAACCTGAATGCCGTCATGCGGGGGCGGCCAGGAGACTTCCCACTTCACCAGGATGCTCTTCTTGCCCGCACGTTCCGCCGCCTGCCAGATGTATTCGGCTTGCGACTTGCGCGTGTCGAAGGCATGTCGGACCTTGTCCAGGTCCTCGCCGGGCTCGTGCGGGAGGTAGAAGTCGGTGATACCATGGGTTCCCGGCCAGGCGCCGGTTGTGATGGTCGTCCAGTTGGGCGGGGTGATGGTCGGCAAGGGTTCGATCATCTCCTTGAAGACGCCGCGTTTCATCAGCTTCTCGAAGTTGGGAAGCTTTCCCTCTTTCACAAAGCGCAGGATCAGTTCCGGATGCCCACCATCGATGCCCAGAACGATGACCTTTTTCGCTTCCTTAGCCTCAGCCATGGTTCCTCCTGAATAATTGTCTTTCCGACAGAGTTTACCGTTGAGCACGAATGACCATCAGCACATGGGGCCGCGGCCGGTGCTGCGGCGCAGGCGTTCGTAGTTACGCCGGCAGGCCTGCAACTCGACCATCTTGGCATCCGGGTCCGCGAGGGCCTGATACACGATGCCCCCCTCGCACTCCGCCGGGGCGGGCAGCTCGGCCAAGTGGCAAATCGTGGGAGCAAGGTCGGCCAGCTCGACTGGGCGCGTGACCGTCTTGCCTTCCAGAACGCCTGGGCCCGCCAGGACTGCAAGGGCGTCGCCCGCCCCACCGGGAACCGCCACGAATACCCGCAGCGTCTCGAAGTCGGCCGTCTCGAGCAGTTTCCCCAAGGCGTCATCTGCCTCCTGCAGGCTGTCCGGATCCGCGCTCAGACCTATGAAGGCGAGATCCCAGTCGGGGCTGGAGCGCAGGTAGGCTGCCACCCGATCGTAGTAGGGGCGGTCGCGGAGGGTCGGCTTTAGCAGGCCTGCGGGGAGTTCGTCGCTGGACTCGGGAAGCACCGAGGCTGGGTAACCCAACAGCGCCGCTTTCTTGCTCGCTTTTGCTGCTGCCTGCCAGACGTACTGGGCCCGGCAGGTTTCATCAGCGCTCACGCCATGCGTGACAGCATGGGCGCCTGTCGCCAGCGTCGCCCAACTGCTGGATGGGGAAGCGTCAGCGCCGACGCCCAGCAGGGTCGTGCCTTCGGCCATGAGCCGCTGGAGGTTGGGAAGCGTTCCCCCTTGCGCCTTCCCAGAGACCTCGCTCCCACTGGGTCCCTGCAGCGCTACCACCACGATCTTCTTGATCTCTTCGGGCATTGCCTTCTCCTCCTGTTGTGAGGATCACATCGCCTGCCTTACTCGGGACGAGCCTCGGCAGGCAGCGGGATCATTGTTCTTGCTCAGAGTGTGTGAAAATATCGGTGAGTCAGCGCCAAGCGCATTTTTCATCCACGGAAAATCAACCTGTCTGCCGTCGCCCGGCGACAGGCAGGGAGGTTACAGTCACGCCTGCCTGCCGGGGCGGCGCAGGCAGGCTCTCGGCCCAGCGACGATTTCTTCACACACTCTCACCGCTGGCCACCGGCAGGATGATGGTCGGGACCCCGAGCCCGGCGGCCAGGATGAACAGGCGGTCGAAGTCCGCCTTGAGATCCCGGAAGGCGCGAGGCGCCACCGCGTGCCACTCGAACAGGCGGAGAGGCGGCAGCAGCCGTCGGATCCCGAGCCCGTGATCCGAGAGGCAACGGGCCAGGCGAGGGATCCCGCCCGGCTCGGCCAGGACCGGCTCCAGCTCGTCCGCGAAAAGCTCGACCCCCGCGTAGCCTGCGCGGGCGGCGATGGTCAGCTTCTCCTCAAAGGAGGCCGGCTGCACGGTCGCGGTGTTGAGGAACAGATCCACCACGCTGTCTCGCTGTCCAACCGGTGGAGACACGGCCTGCCGACCGGTCTCCCCGCGCCGAGCCTACTTGATGGCTCCCGCCATCAAGCCCCGGACGATGTAGCGCTGCCCCAGGAGCAAGAGCACCAGGGCGGGTAACAGGGAAAGCACCGAACTGGCGGCCATCTGGGTGTACTGGATCTCGAACTCTTGCGCGAACTTGGCGATGGCGACCGGGACGGTGGCCGTCTGCTTCGCCGTCAGGTTCAGGGCCACCGCGAACTCGTTCCAACTGAAAATGAAGGCCAAGAGACCGGTGGCCACGAGACCCGGGCGGATCACCGGCACGATGACCCGCCAGAGCAGCACCGGCGTGCTGGCCCCGTCTATTCGCGCCGCCTCTTCCAGTTCCGCTGGCACCTCTCGGATGAAGACCGACAGCATCCAGAGCACCAGGGGCAGATTGAGGGTGAGGTGGGCCAGGATCAGGCCGGCGTAGGTGTTGTAGAGACCGACCATCCGGAACATGACGTACCAGGCGCCGACCATGGTGATGGGGGGGATCATGTGGAAGACGATCGCCCAGCCCAGCAACCCATGAATGACCCAGGATGGCCAGCGCGCCCGGCTGACCGACCAGGCACCCATAGTCCCGATCACCAGCACGACCGCCGTGCTCCCCAGGCCGACGATGGTGCTGTTCAGGAAGTTGTTGAGATACTCCGACGTCTTCGAGAAGAGTACCTCCTGGAAGTTGCTCAGCACCGGCGAGAACAGCACCGCCCCGGACAATAGCGCAATCTGGGTCTTGAAGGCGGCCGTGGCAATCCAGATTAAAGGAAACAGCACGGCGATCACGGCCAGCAGCAACAGGCTGTGCAGAATCGGATTCCTTAGGCGTCGCCGCTTGGCCGCGGGCATCATGCTTCCCTCCCGCGCCGCCGCGCCGCACCCAGAGCCAGGACGATCAGCATGGAGATGACGAACAGAGTGATGATCGAGATAGCCGAGCCATGTCCGACGCGATCCTCGGTAAAGAACCGACGATAGATGGTGAAGCTGATGACCTCGGTGGCCGTTCCAGGGCCCCCGCCCGTGAGCAAGAACACCTCATCGAACACCTTGAAGGCGACGATGAGGCGAAAGATCAGCGTCACGATGATGGTCGGCAGCATGAGGGGAAACGTAATGTAGGCCAGCTCGCTCCAGGGGCCGGCGCCATCCACTTTGGCCGCCTCGTACACGTCCTCGGGTTGGGACTCGAGGCCGGCCAGGAGCAGCAGGAAACAGAAGGGCGTCCAGTGCCAACAATCCACGACGATGACACTGAGGAGCGCCGTTGCCTTCTGGCCAAGCCAATTGTGCGGCGCCATCCCCAGCAGACCGGTCAACTGATTGATGACGCCGAAGTCGTAGTTGTACATCAGCTTCCAGATGGCCCCGATAACGATCCCGGGGACCAAAATCGGCAGAACGAAAATGGTGCGGTAGACGAAGGTCCCTCGCGCCACCTTGGAAGAGGCCAGGGCCAGGAAGAACCCCAGGATCATTTGCATCATGACAGCCGCCGCCGCGAAGACGAGCGTGTTGGCGATGCCGTCGCGGAAGAGCTGATCCTGGGGCAAGGCCTGGAAATTCCTGGCACCGACATAGGTCCACTGGGGGAGGGCCTGCACCCATTTGACACTGTGAAAGCTCATCGCCAAGAGGCTGGCGATCGGCAGTGCCGTCAAGACCAGAAAGATGACGACGGTGGGGGCAACGGTGAAGGTGCGCCAGAACCGCTCCGTTCCCCCTGATGCTTTCGCCATGGGACAGGCCTCCCCCGTTTCGAGTCCAGGTTCTCGGCTACTTCAGGTCGGGAAGTCTGGCGGTCTTGTAGCCTGCCTTCCGCATGATGTCGTAGATCTCCTCGGCGCTCTTGTTCAGGGCGGCCGTTGACGTCATCTCTCCGGTGACGGCCTGGTTCAGCCTGAGGTCCAGCACTGCGCTGACCTGCGCACCCTCCGTGACCGTCCACAATATGCGGGCTGTGAGGAGGC
The DNA here is from genome assembly GCA_964644725.1 of uncultured bacterium. Taxonomy (GTDB): domain Bacteria; phylum Methylomirabilota; class Methylomirabilia; order Methylomirabilales; family 2-02-FULL-66-22; genus 2-02-FULL-66-22. The sequence goes on along the minus strand of CAZXXV010000027.1, from coordinate 9,613 downwards.
CTTCCGCCAGGGCCTTCATCCAGCGGAACTCCCGCTTCTGGTTCAATTCGGGGTCGTTGAGCACGTCCAGGCGGACCGGGGGCGATCCGGCCTTGGTGTAGATGACCTGGGCCTCGCGGGTCTGGAACCATTTGAGGAACGCCAAGGCGGCCATCTGCCGATCCTTGGGTACGTTCTTGGGAATGCTGCCCAGGAAGTGACCGATCCCTGGACCAGGCTTGTGTCCCGGGGCAGCGGGTGGCACCGCGAACTCGATTTTGCCGACGACGGCTGACTTGGTGGGATCGTCCACCTGAGCCCAAGCGGCGATGACCAACATGACGTGCGCCGCCTTGCCGGTGACGAGGTTCTGGATCACCTCGGCCTGGTTCTGGGCGCCGGTCTGCGGGTGGCCGGCCTCTTTGGCGAGCTGTAGGTAGAAGTCGAAGGCCTTTTTCGCCTCGGGGGCGTTGACCGTCACCGTGAAGTCAGCGGCCTTCTCGTCCTTGAAGATGCTCCCCCCGTGGCCGATCAGGTAGGGGAAGAAGTCATAGGTGACGGACGTCAATTCGCGGCCGCCGCGCTGGACGATGCCGTAGGTGGACGGCGGGTTGTGCAGCTTCTTGGCGTTGGCGAGCAGCTCGTCGAACGTCTTCGGGACTTTGAGTCCCGCCTTGTCGTAAAGGTCCTTGCGATAGTACAGGAGCGGGATGTTGGGGTTGACCGGAACCGACATCAGCTTCCCGGTCTGCCGGTTGACCACCTTCCTGTTCGGATCCCACCACGGCGTGTCGTCGAAGGTGGCCACCTGGGGATCGAGCCGGAAGTTGGGGTCCAACTCGTTCAGGGGGAGCATGAACCCGCCTGCGTAGAATTCGGGGAAGAAGGCCCCATTCAGGAGAAGTAGATCATATTGCCCTTCCTTCTCGCGGACCGAGCTCCGCTGCTTCTCCAGCGTGCCGGCGAAGGGATGGACGTCCAGGCTCACCTTGTTGCCGGTCTGCTTCTCGTACGCCTCGACGAGTCCCCTGAAGCCGCCGAACCAGGGTGATTGGTTGATGACGATGGTGATGGGGGAATGCTTTTGGGCTGTTGCTGCGCCCGGCAAGGCCAAGGCCGCCGCAAGCAACAAGGTGAAGAGTACGCCGATGACCACAGATCGTTTGGAGAACCCTTGCCGCGTCCACATGGCTCGCTCCTCCTTTCAGGATATGCTCACGCCATTCCGCTACGGACTGCAGCCTCCTTCACCGTGGAGATTCGCCTCCGCGAGCTGGAGGAGGCGCGTAGTCAACGAAGACCGGGCTGGTCCAGGCCATTTCCATGTCCGATTGGACGACCCGCACCCAGTACGGGTTGATCCCTGGAGCGGGGGACGGGTCGCGGAAGGAGAACTGGACCTCTTCCGGTCCAGGCTCGGGGGCCAGTCCCACGGTCAACTTCCGGTCCAGGATGCCCAACTCCACGACGCGCGGCCCGCTCTTGAGGTCGGTGAGTGTCACCTCGAGCCGGACGCGGTCGGCCGGGGCGAAGGACATCCGTTGCGGCGGGGCCTCCCCGTGGCCGCCATAACGAGCGCCCGTGATCGTCGAGCTGGACACGAGCACTTCGATCGTGGCGTCAGGTCCGCCCTCAAGGTCGAAGGCCACGCCGCTCACGTATCCGCACGTCCAGGAATGCCAGTCAAGCTCGTCGGCGGCAGAGAATGAGACATGGGACCGCGGACTGTCGAAGCGCAGCGTAATGATCCCGGAGAGCTTCCCGCCCTTCACCCGCACGTGGCCGTCCCAGACGACACCTGAGTAGCTGGACTTCCGGCTGGCACCCTCCCACAGGATGCGGATCCGGTTGTGGGAGGGGCGGAGGCGAAGGTCGTGCCGGCAAATCAGGTCGAGGCCCCGATAGACCTCCACCTGCTCCAAGGGCGCGGTTCCCCATACCGATACGCTGATCTCGGGCGGTGCGTCTGTCGTGTACTCGGCGCCCATTGAATGACCGTCGCTGGAAAGCGTCGCGATGATGCGGGCCCCGGTGGTGGCGTAGCACCGCCGGGCCTTGATGGCATCGAGGATCGCCTCGAGCGTCAACCCCGTTGCGTAAACGCCTGTCAGCCCAGACTTGGCATACCGGCGAAGCTGGTGGCCGGGGCGATCATCGCCGGGGCGACCCGTGTAGGAGTCGCTGCCGCCGATGAAGCCCAGCGCGTATCGGCGTTCCAGTGTTTCTCGCAGGTACCACTCGAAGGACCCGTGGGTCGAGGTGACCTCCACCACCGGTTCGAGCGCCGGCTCGTGGTAGGTGAGATCGGCGTGGACGCCGCCGACGTGTGGGACGATCACCACGTCGGAATGGCGGTACGCGCGGTGAAGATCCAGGACATGGCCAAGATCGGTGTGTTCGTCGGATCGGTCCAGGTCACCGCGATGGCCGGAGCGCCGGATGGGCTGGCCGAACCGGCGGAAGTACACGTTGTGGTGGCCGCCGACCTCCAGCTCGCCCGACCACTCGAACCCCGGCAGGGGGACAAACCGCCCCGGCTCGTAGTACTCCCGCTCGTACCGCTGCTGGAGCGCATACGCCTCGTTGCTCATCACATGGTCATTGCGCTGAAATCCGACGACATGGATGCCCGCCACGTCCCGCGCGTACCGGAAGAAGTCACCGATCTTCTGCGGATCGACCACCTGGCCGCCGTGCGGGTCGCCCCAGTACAGGCGATGCACTGCGCGCTGCCGGCTGGCGATCACCGGGTTGCTCTGCCCGCGGAGCGCCGCCTCCGCATCCACCGCGGCGATCCGGTGCGCCCCCGGCTCCAGCGCCCGGCAATCCTGGACCACGCGCACGCCGCCGTCCGCCTCTGTGAATGCGAGTGGGCCGCCGGGGATGGCTAGGCCGGCAGCCTCCAGCGTGACGCGGCCGCGATAGGCTGCTGCCGGATTGCCCCACGCGTCCTCGGCCTTTACCAGGAGGCAAAACGGCTCGCCCACGACGACGGTGGACGGGGCGACCAGCACGAGCCGTGAGACCGTCCCCCCGATAATCCTCAGCTCCGGCGGGTCCAGAAGCGGTGTGAAGCCGCCGGTGCCGTCCGCGTCCACTTCGACCCAGAAGCGGCGCCTGTCCTCGCGGAACGTCTGGGCGCGGCAGCCCGGGCTTCCCCCGCTTCGATCGCCATAGGTGAGGACGATCCGCTCGCCGCGAGTGAGGGGCCTTCCGGTCACGATGAGGAGCAGTGGCAGATGGTCCATCAGGCGGAGGGCGACCTCCGCCCCCTCGGGCACCATCAGTGTCAGGTACTCCGGAGCCGATGGATCCTCGACCTGCGGCCAGCCCCAGTCGCTGTCCGAGTCAGTGTCAATCTTGATCTTGCCGCCGGATGTGATCCCCCGGGCCCCAACGGTGTACACCAGCCGCCAGGTTCCGTAGCTCCCTGCGACCACGAGGTCGCTCGGTTCGATCCGCGCCCGACCATATTCCGCACGGGCGCCAGAGGAAAGGCAAAGGACGTCCGTGCTCTCAGTCACGATGCCTGCCTCCTGGATGACCTCCGGCGGATGGATCGGCGCATCGCAGTATGGTGCGGCCGCCACGGCGCAGAACGTCGGCTGGCCTCCCGGTTCCCATCACTTGATTGCTCCCGCGACCAGTCCCCGGATCAAGTACCGCTGGACGAAGAAGACGAAGACCAGCACGGGTGCCGTGATGAGGGTCGCCGCCGCCGAGAGGCCCCCCCAATCCACCTGGTCAGCCGTGAGGAAGCCGTAGACGGCGACGGGCAATGTCTTGGTCTTGGCCCCGGTGAGCACCAAGGCAAACAGGAAATTGTTCCACGAGTAGGTGAAAGCGATGACGGCGGCCGCCACGATCCCGGGGAGGGTAAGGGGAAGCGCGATCTTCAGGAACGCCTCGACGCGGGAGCAGCCATCGATCCACGCCGCCTCCTCCAGGGCCATCGGGATGTCCTCGAAGAAACCGATCAGGATCATGGCCGCGTAGGGAATCGTGAAGAGGAGGTGGGTCAGGATCATGGGGGGATAAGTGTCCACCATGTTCGCCTTCTGCGCCATGAGGTACCAGGGGATGAGGAGGCTGACGTAGGGGATCATGCGAACGACCAGGGTCAGGGTGACGAGGCGCCGCAGCGCGTAGCGGGCGATGGCGTAGGCCGCGGGAATCCCGATGACGAATCCCAGCACCGTGGCGCTGACCGAGATGACGGCGCTGTTGAGCATGTAGCTCACGAAGGGGTATCGCCGGAAGACCTCGGCGAAGTGGTGGAAGGTGGGCTGGAAGATGAACACAGGGGGGGAGGCGTTGATATACACCTCCGGCTTGAGGGCGTTGGTGATCATGATGAAGAAGGGCAGCAAGAAGAATCCCGTGACCAGCAGGACGGCCAGCCGGTGCAGAACGACGCCGATCCATCGGCGAAGCTGGGCCGGTGTCATCAGTAGCTCCATTCCCGCGCGCGCAGCCGGGCAAGGAGGGCGCTGACAACCAGGATGATGAGGGTCAGGGCCAGGGCCAGGGCAGAGGAGTACCCCATGTGGAAGAACTCGAATCCTTCCAGGAACGTGTACAGGTTCAGCGTCTCGCTGGCGCGTAGCGGCCCACCCCCCGTGATGACGAAGATGTGGTCGAATGTCTTGAGCGCGGGGATGGTGCGCAGGATGACGGCCATCACGACGTGGGGCCGTACCAGCGGCAGCGTGATGTACCGGAACAGCGAAAGCGCCGTGGCCCCGTCGAGCCGCGCCGATTCCACGATCTCCTCAGGAATGGTCTGGAGCCCCGCCGAGATGATCAGGGCGATGAAGGGCGTCCAGAACCAGATGTCAATCAAGGCCAAGGAGGGAATGGCCCAGCGGGGATCCGCGGCCCACAGCAACCGGGGAGCCCGCACGAAGGAGAGGAGGTAGTTCAACATGCCGATGCTGGGCTCCATCATCATGTTCCAGATGAGGGACATGGCGACAGGAGTGGCCGCCATGGGCATGATCAGCGCGACCCGCACGAGGCTGCGGCCGCGGAATTCGCGGCGGAGGAGGAGGGCCACGGCAAACCCGAAAATCAGTTCTCCCCCCACCGCCAGGGCGGTGAAGTAGAAGGTGATCCAGAGCGAGTCCCAGAACCGCGGGTTCGTGAGCAGCGCCGCGTAATTTCCGACTCCGAGAAAGGTCGAGGGAATCCTGGGAGAGATGGGCCAGTCGTGAAGACTCACGTACAGCACGAAGGCGATGGGGAATCCCAGGACGAGGAGGAAGGCCAGCAGGCTCGGCAGGGGGAACAGCAGGCGGATGTGGCGATCCGCCAGGGCCGTCCAGGTCGCCCGGGGCCTGGCGCGGGCGGCCTGGGACGCCAGGCCCTCGGCCCGCTCGGGATATCGGATTCTGCCGGATCCCGACTCCTCCGGCGGTTGGTTCACGG
>CAZXXV010000027.1:0-4107 GCA_964644725.1 uncultured bacterium | reverse complement strand
TCTTTGAGGTCACCGGTCTTCTTCAGGAGCGCGTTCCACTCATCGCAGGTTTGCTGGGCCGCCCGGTGCACGTCCTGACCCAGGATGGAGGCCTGGATGGCCTGGCCAATGATGGTCCGAGCCTCATTGGCCGCGACGACATCCGGCACGTTGAGCGGGAGACCCGTCCGGATGCCAAAGAGCGTTGCCTCGGTCCAGTCGGGATGCTTTTCCTGTCGCTTGTACTCCGGGGTTTCCCACGTGGAAACCCGGGGGGAGGCATTTCCCTGGAGGTGCAGAGCCAACAGGACATCCTTGCTGGTGAGATACTGGAAGAAGAGCCAGGCGGCTTCCTTCCGCTCCGAAAACGGGGAGATGAGTAGCCCGTTGATGGGGAGCATCATCTGCCGTTTTCCGGTCGGACCGAGAGGGATCTTGGCGTAGCCCAGCTTCCCCGCCACCTTGGATCGGGACGGGTCCTCGAACACCGCGGCCCGGGTGGCGATGTCGGTGTACATGGCGGCACGGCCCTGGGCAAAGAGCGACTGCGCCTCGATGTCGTTGGTCTTCACTGCCCCGGGCGGCCCGTACTTCCGCAGCATGCGGCCGTAGAAGTCCAGCGCCTGGATGCTTTCCGGGGCGGTGAGGTTGCACCGACCCTTGTCGTCCTGCCAGGTCCCGCCGTGGGTATACAGGTAGTACGAGAGCTGGGTGACGGCCTCGTATCCCGCCCCCCGCAGCATTACCCCATAGACCTTCCCCTCCGGCCCTTCGGGCAGCTCCATGATCTTGGCAGCCGCTGCCTCCATCTCGGCCAGGGTCTGGGGCGGTCCCTGCAATCCGGCCTTGGCAAAGACATCCTTCCGCCAGTAGAGGATCTGCGTCTGCGGTGAGAACGCGATGCAGCCCGTCTTCCCGTCAAAGTACCGGGCGCAAATTGCCCGGACTGCCGGGCTGAAGTCCTCGTAGTCGAAGTCGGGCGCCGTCAGGCTCGGATCCTTGAGGAACCGGTCCAGCGGCTCGATGAATCCGGACATCCAGTACTCGCGTCCTGTCACCATGGGCAGGGTCATGTAGGTGTCCAGGTTCTTGGACTTCCCTGCCATCTCCACCGCCATCTTCTGCCGGAGTTGCCGGGCAGCGTAATCCTCGTAGGTCACCTTGATCCCGGTCTTGGCTGTGAAGTCCGGGATCACCTTCTCCCGAATGTAGGGCGTGGCGGGGAGGTTCTCGCCCAGGAATCGGATGGTCTGGCCGCTGAACCGCTTCCAGTTGAATTCCCCTGCCGCGGCCACCTCAGGGGACCAGAGAATGCTGCCTGCCAGGGCGAGCAAAACCAGCCCAGTGAGCATTCCCACCAATGATGTCAGCATTCCTTTACGTCCCACGGCGCCCTCCTTGCCCCACAGGGCACTCGGATTTGCCACCATCAGGTCAAGCTCTTCCAGTGGCACGGTGGCACATGCCTGCCAAGAAGCGATTGGCGCAAAAGATCGTCACAGCGGACAGCTATGGATATCTACCCTCAGCCCCCGGAGATCTGGGCGCAGAGAAAGACCGTGTCGCCCGGTCGGACCATATCGTCCTGCTGCGCCAGCCGTCCGTTAATCACGAGAAGGAAGTGGCCACCTTGCTCGCCGCCCTCGGCGAGATACGGTTTCAGCGCCGGGTACAGCTCGCCCAGATCGTGCAAGAGGGCTGCGGCCGTTACGGGTGCCGTAGCCGGCACCTGGATTTGCCTGCATCCGGCTACGTCGCAAAAAGGAGAGTATAACCTGACGTCAATGTGGCTTTCCATGGACAGCAGCACATGCACCCGGCCGGTAGTCGATGTCTGCCCGACGTTCGCCGCGGCTCTCCGCCCGGAGCACTCTGCTCCTTCACTCCGCTCCGTTCGTGAGGAGTGCGAGTCCGATTTTTTGCTAGGCCAAGGCCCGATCCGATACTAACTCCGACAGGCCCAGCTTCTCAAGTCGCTCCCGCGCTGGCACGCCGGTCTGGACGTCCCAGCCCATCGCCTCGTAGTAATCCTTGACCAGTGTATCGATGTCGATGGTCACCCCGGCGGTCGGCCCCATCGTGAGCGGGGGTTTGCCGATCAGCCGGTCCGGGAGCTTGAAGTCAGCCGGGCACAAGCCCTCACGGACGTTGAAAGAATGTCGGAGCGTTTGAATCCGTTCGCCGGCCAGGAGCATTTCCTCGACCGTGAAGTCCCAGCCGCAGACGGCGCTGATGAATTTTTCGATAGGGTAGTTCCAGTTCGAGGGCATCAGGCACAGGCCACTCGTCTCGACGATCTGCTTATGGTTGGACCATATGGCCTGAATCTCGCCCTTGCCCGTGTATTGATAGCGCTCGATCTTGGGAAGCTGCACGGCCGGATGCGGACTGGTCGCCCGACCGAACTCCGCCGTGGCTGCACCCCCGGCGGTGTGCCGGCCCGGCGTTGGATCGGCCACATAGGCCGTTCCCCTGCTGGGGCAGAGCCTGGAATCGTGATACCCCACCTCCTGGCCGTGGACATGCATGGCGAAGCGATCGGCCCCCTTGCCAAGGCGATCGGCCGCAACCTTGACGCCATCGGCGAGGAGCGCGCCGACCCCCTCCCGGCGGGCGACCTTCTCAGTCAGCGCGACGATAGCCTTATGGTTGCCCCACGTGAGTTCCAGGCCGTCCGCATTCTCTTTGGTGAGAATGCCGTTCTCGTAGCACTCGAGCGCAAAGGCAACCACCGAGGACGCCGAGATGGTGTCCAGTCCATACCGATTACAGATGTCGTTTGCCTTGATGATGGATTCGACATTGCTGTTCAGGCAGAGCGTTCCGAACCCTGCCAGTGTTTCGTACTCCGTTTTGTGCACCCGAGGTACCTGATATTCGCCCTCAGGGACGCTCATGATCCCGCCGCAACCGATCGGGCACGCTGCGCACGCGTACTTGCGCAACTGATACTTGATCACGTTGTCGCCGCTGATCAAGTCCACCTTCGGAAAACTCTCGCGTCCGCCCAGCGCCCAGTTCTTGGGGGCGGTGGCCCCAAGCGTCAGGTTGTTTGCCGTATTTCCCGCGGTTCCATACTTCGTCAGGGTATTGGCTTGCGGCGTGGGATTCTCCTTGAAGTTCTTCATGAATTCCGCTCGAAGATCCTGAAGTCGCTTCGGATCGGCGATGGACACTGGTTGGTTCCCGCGGACGGCTACAGCCTTCAGCCGCTTGGCGCCCATGACGGCGCCAAGCCCTGAGCGCCCGGCGGAACGACCCTCATCGTGCATGATGCTGGCGATCAAGGACCTCTTCTCCCCGGCGGGTCCAATGGAGGCGATCCGGACTTTCTCATCGCCCATCTCGTGCTGGATTGCCTCCTCGGTCGCAGGCACATCGCGACCCCAGAGATGACTGGCATCTTGCAGGCTCGCCTTACCATTGACGATGCTCAGGTATGCAGGGCGAGCGGCTTCCCCCACGAAGAAGACCGCGTCGTAGCCTGTCGCCTTGAATTCGGTACCGAAGAATCCACCGCAGCCCGCATCTCCCCAGGTCCCGGTGAGCGGCGACTTCCCCGCGACGGCGAAGCGACATGCGCTCGGAGTACCACTGCCGGTCAGCAGACCTGCGGCAAACGCCAGGATGTTTTCGGGCCCGAGCGCATCGACCTTCGGCCGCTGTCGCTCGAAGATGATGCGGGCAGCCAGGCCATAGCCGCCGATGTACGCACGATAGAGGTGCTCCGGGAGATTCTCCTCCCAGAGTCTGCCGGTGCTGAGATCTGCCCAGAGGGCTTTCCCCATGAAACCGTTTGGCATGGCTATCTCCTTTCCAGATCAGGCCATCGGGTGGGCATTCTCGTCAGGCGCGGGATACCCCCCCGCCTGGGACCAGCAGTTCTTTGCCCCTCGAAAGTTCGTCGTGTAGGCCCTGCCTTCACCGCAGATCAATCCGATACCGGTAAAGGTCTCCACGCATGTGCGCCCGCCGGAATTCGCCCAGGCGATCGTTGAAGATGTAACTGGACCGCTCCACCAGGAACACCGGCGAGCCGGCCGCAATCTTGAGATGCCCTGCCACGTACTCGTCGGCGAGGACGGGCTCGATGAATTCCTCGGCCCGGAGGAAACTGACAGCGTATTC
>CAZXXV010000026.1:0-16454 GCA_964644725.1 uncultured bacterium | reverse complement strand
GGTCGGCCTTCGCGCCTGGAAGATCATCTCGCAGAAGCCCACGTATTGGAGATCCTGGATCGTGTACCCGTAGTCCCTCAACCGATCCGTCAGGCTGGCGCGGGTGTAATGGGTCATGTGCTCATGGGCATAGGCGCCCGGCAAGATCTTCCCGTAGATCCACTCCAGGAGCCACCACAACCACCGCCCGTAGTCCGGCGTTCCCAGGATCAGTGTCCCCCCGGGACGAAGGACGCGGGCCATCTCTTCGAAGACGGCGGGATGATCGGGAACATGTTCGATCACCTCGGAGCAGATGACGGCGTCGAAGGCGTGGGTCGGGAAGGGCAAGGCGAAGATGCTCCCCTGGACCAGCCGTGAGTGCCGGTCGCGGAGGAAGCGGAGCTTGGGCAACAGGATGTCCATCCCGATGGCCCTGGGGAGATCCTGAATGATCCGGCTGGAGCCGCACCCGATGTCCAGGACCGAATGTTGCCCCTGCCTGGAGGCTGGGTTCAAGAATCCCAGGACGATCCGGTGACGGGTCCGCTGCCAGTACCGCTGCAGCGGGATGGGGCTGTCGAAGGCGCGGTGGTCGTAGTCCGCCGCCGCTACAGAGTTCCGGAGCTGCCACATGCGGACAAGCGTCTTGAGGTACGCCCATCCGAACTTGAGGAAGCGCGCGTGAGATCGGCCCGTCCCCCGCGAGAGGTAGCGGAAGGGCAGCTCGCGAATGCGAAAGCCCAGGGCGTGGACCTTGATCAGGATCTCCTCCAGGATGTCAAAGTCCCGCGCCTGGCACTCCAGGCCACGTAGGATATCGCGACGGTACAGGCGGAAACCGCTGGAGATGTCATGGAGTGGCAACGAGAGGACTCGAGCATAGGTGACGTTCAAGATCCGGCTGCACAGCCGTCGGAACCAATGGGTCTGGGATTCGCCCCCGGAAACGTAGCGGGACGCGATCAGCACCTCCGCCTCCTCCCGGTGCCTCCAGAGGTCTTCGATGAACGTCGGGCGGTGGGATAGGTCGGCGTCCATGGTGACGACATAGCCGGCCTGGCTCGCCGCAATGGCCTCCATGAGGGCCGCACCGTATCCCGGCCTGCGCTGCCGGATGACCCGGGCGCCTCGACGCATGGCCGCCTCCGGCGTCCCATCGCGGGATCCGCCGTCCGCCACGATGATCTCCCAGCGCACTCCCAGGCCTTCCAGCGTCTCCCGCAGGGCAGGGAGCAACAGTTCCAGGTTCTCCCGTTCGTTCCAGGCCGGGATGACGAGGGCGAGATCAGGTCCCACGGCCTCTCCGGTCATCGGGATACCCCCGCCCGTGGGATGCGTGGCGACGCGCTCTCGGCGTTCACTCGGGCCAACCCCCTCGCCAGGAATGCTGAGTCGGGGGTCACTCGCAGCCCCCGTTCGTAGGCTTGCCGCGCTGCCGATAGATCACCCAGAGCCTCGTAGGCTGCCCCCAGGTTCCCGTAGGCCTCTCCATAGTTCGGATCCAGCCGGATGGCCATCTCGAGCCAACGCCGCGCCTCCGCCGGCTGACCTTCCCGGATCAACAGGACGCCCAGGTTGTTGTGGGCGAAGGTGTAATCAGGATTGAGGCGCAGAGCCGCCTGGAACTCCTCCTGGGCTGCGGAGAGCTCTCCACGTTCCAGGTACACCTTCCCCAGATTGTTATGGACCAACACTCTGACCGAGGTGGGCAAGTTGGTTTGAGCCTTCATGGCCGCATACAGGTCTGCTGCATCGGCCCAGGGCAGGAGTCGGATCAGCGTGAGCCCAGCGTATCCCAGGAGCATAGCGCCGAAGGTAACCAAGCCCCAGCAGGACCACCGAATTGCCTTGTCGTGTTCCAGGGCAGCCGCGACCAAGGAACCAAGCAGAATACACCAGCCCACGGAAGGCAGATAAAGGAAGCGCTCCGCCGTGAAGAACCCTGTCTCTGGGGCCCGGGCCTGGAGGATGAAGAGCAAAGGCGGCAAGAGCATGATCGGCACCCAGGCGACCCACGGAAACAACGGTCGGGCCCGGCGCCACGCGATCACCAAGCCGCCTCCGAGAACGACGACGACTGCCAGACCGGTCGCGAGCGTCGTCGGGCTCGGCGCCACCATCAGGATCTGATGGAAGTTGAGGGTGAGGTCCGGGAAGAGGAGGATGCGGCCATATTCCGCGAGGACCGACGACAGTGCCAGGGCGCGCAGGGCGGCCGGGGACAGGCTCATGCTGAAGAAGCTGAGCGAAGTGCCCACCGCCCACCAGCGGAGGAACCAGTAGGCCAGGGCCGCGAGACACAGCGGCGCGAATCGAGAGGTCACCCCGGCCAGACGCTCACCCCCGCGGTCCGTCCTGAATCCGGAGACTTCCCACATGGCCCAGGCCAAGGGGAGCGCCGCGGTCGACTCTTTCGCCAGCAGGGCGGCCAGGAACGCGAGCCCACCCAGCGCCGCCCACCGCCAGCGTGCCGGCCCGCCCGCGTCCCGAGCGCGGAGGAGTGCCAGGAGGGCCAGGAGCGTGAACGTCGTTGAGACCAGATCCACGCGCCCCTGAATCCAGCCGATAGCTTCCGTGTGGGCCGGCAGTACCGCGAACAACATCGCTCCAGCCCAGGCGGCCACGAGCCGCCCGGTCGTCTGGAGCGCGAGCCGGTAGATTAGAAGCGTCGCCAGCAGGTGCCAGACCAGATTGGTGAGGTGATAGCCCGCGGGATTCAGCCCCCACAGAGCCCGGTCCAGCCGGTACAGGAGCGTGATGAGAGGACGATAGTAGCCGAGTGCCACGTCGGCAACCCGGACCTCGCTCCCGAAGATCTCTTTGGGGTTGAATTGCCTGAGGACCAGGGGGTCGCCGAGGATCACGATGTTGTCATCGAACACGAAGTCAAAGCGCACGGTCGCCGCAAAGACCAGTGCCGGGAACAGGATCAACAGCAGAAGCCGCCGCGTCCGGGCGTTACCCCCGGGACCAAAGAGCCAATCAGGGCCTCCCAACCGCCTGCGATCAGTGGGGGCGGAGTCCTGGCCGATCACTGTTTCCCCTCCTGGGGCTGGGCCTGCTCCAGTTTGGCGATCTCCCGCTCGGCGATTTCCCGGACCCAGTCGGTGGTGGCGGAATCTCGCATGGCCCGCCACAGCTCCAGGGCCGTCTCTCGGTGCCCGGTCGCCGCATACAGGCGGGCGATGAAGCGCGGCACATAGTGTGGACGCCCAGGTGGGCGATCCGTGACCTCGAACCAGTGCAGGGCCTGTCGGTAATCCTTGAGATCCAGGTAGTACGTCCGGGCCAGGTCGTGGGCCGGTTCCCACCGCGTGGGGTTGGCGCGGGCGCCCCGCTCGAGGAGGGCGATGGCCCCCCTGACATTGCCGCCGGAGTAGTTCATGAACAGAGCGCCCAGGGTGTAGGCCTCCACAAAGTGTGGATCCAGGGTGACCACGGTATCCACCATCTGAAAGAGTTCGGGAAGCTTGGCATCGGTGAAGATATGCGCACCGATGTACTGGATGGTCAGGAGCCAGATCACGTCAGCCGCCACGTTATTGAAGCCTAAAGACGCGACCCGCAAGGCCTCGGGCGGGGGCAAGAACAAGGCGCGCTCCGCCACGCCGAGCCCCGCGCCAGATAGCGTTGCCCAGTGCAGGGGAGCGACCGCGCCGAATAGCACGACGCCGGCCAGGAGGAGAGCGATGGTAGATATCCGGGCAGGCTGGAGGAAGGGTCGGGGCATCACTTGAAGTCTCTGCGCTGGAAGATCCCGATGGCCAGCAGGAGCAGCATCAGGATGTAGGCCAGGCCGTACATCACCGTCCAGGCGATCTGGGCCGGATCCAGGGGCAGGGCGTTCACGATCTGGGCGCCGATCTGGAAGCGGCTCAGGTCGGGAAGGACCATGTACATGCCGTTGATGATCAGGCGCAGGCCGGGCCCGGCGAATTGATCGGCGAACAGCTTGAGGTCCCCGCTCAGCCGTCCGATGACGAAGACGGCCAACGTGAAGATGGCGCTGAGGGTGGGCGTGGAGAAGGTCGAGAACAGCAGGGCGACGGCCGTCACGATCATGAGCGCCAGGAAATCGAGCGCGGCCGCTCCTAGCAGGTCAGAGGTCCAATGGCCGTCGATGGCCCACGCCAACCCGGCAACCAGCAGGGCCATCACCCCCACCGTCACAAGGAGCGTGAGCACGAGCCCGATGTACTTGCCCAGGAGGAACTCGAACCGGTGGATCGGCTTGGCGATGATGGCGTAGATGGTCCGGCGCTCGATCTCCTTGAAGACCAGGCCGATCCCGAGAAAGATGGCGATGAATGTGCCGAAGAGGCTGCTGCTGGCCAGCCCCAGGTCCTTGACGATCCTGCCCTCCTGGCCGATGGAGAGCGAGGCCAGGATCGCCGAGGCCCCGATCAAGAGCAGCGCAAAAGCCAGGATCGAATACAGGATGCGGTCCCGGACCGCCTCCCGGAACGTGTTGAGGGCGATCGCCGAGATCTTCATGGGGCCGCCCCCTGAACCTCTCGCAGAAAATGTGCTTCCAGCGTCACGCGTTGAGGAATAACAGACACGACCCGGGCCCCGGCCGCGACGGCTGCCCGCAGCGCCAGTTCCAGCCGCTCCTCGTCGGGCAGCCGGACCAGGACCCCATCCGGCTGGTCAAGGATGGGCGCCTGGGTAAGATTCCGAAGGCTGGCTGACAGGTCGGGCGATACGCGCTGCAGGGTGAGCTCGATGGACTCGGTCTCGGTCTTCAGGATCTGGTCCAGCCGTCCCGCGTCCCGCAGGCGCCCGGCCACGAGGATTCCCACCCGATCGCACAGGACCTCCACGTCCGGGAGGATGTGCGAGCTGAAGAAGATCGTCCGACCCTCGGCCTTCAGCTTGAGGATGATGTCTCGCATCGCCTTGCGGCCCAGCGGATCCAGGCCGGACATCGGCTCATCCAGGATCACCAGGCTTGGATCGTTGATCAGCGCCTGAGCCAGCCCGAGGCGCTGAATCATCCCCTTGGAATATTTCCGGAGCTGGTGATCAGCCGCCTCCTGCACTTCGACCAGCCGCAGCAATCGGGCGATCCGTTCGCGTCGGTCGGATGCGCGAAGGCCAAACAGGCGCCCGCAGAAGTCCAGGAACTCGCGGCCCGTGAGGTAGTCGTAGAAGTAGGGATTCTCGGGGAGAAAGCCGATCTGCTGTTTGGCGGCCACCTGGGTCAGGTCCCGGCCCAGCAGGCGCGCCGATCCCGCCGTGGGCAGGATCAGGCCGGTCAGGAGCTTGAGCGTCGTCGTCTTCCCAGCCCCGTTGGGGCCAAGGTAGCCGAAGATCTCACCCCGGTGGACCGTGAGGTCCAGGGAATGGAGGATCCGCGTCCGGCGTCGCCAGAAGCCTACGCGGAAGTCCTTGCATAACCCTTCGATCTCGATGACCGGTTCCATCGCTTACTTGCCCCTGGCTCACTGGATTAAACTAGACCGACTCCCAGGCCGTCAAGTGGTTTCCCTTCAGGCCCGACGCAATGGTCCAGCATGCTTCTGTCCGCTCCGGCTCGGGCCGCCCACCAGGCCGTCAAGAGCTGGCGGTCATAGAGAGGGGTAGCAAGCTCCCCGATGATCCTGAGGGGATTTAATCAACGGATCTCTGTGCAGTGCCTTGCGAAGTCCTTGAAGAGCCTTGGCCTCCTCCTCTGAAGAGGATCGACCTTCGCCAGTTGGAGGTGGAGGTGGGGTTCCGGCTTTATCGCATGCTTGAGCGTGGCTATCTGGAGGGCTCTCGGGGCCTCGTCGAATCATTTCGCATTCAAAGTCATTCGTGGCAAAGACGAAGGGGGCTGGCGGCGCTCCCGCCGCCTGCCCCCTTTCGGTTTTCAGCTTTCAGCTCGGGACGAGCCCGGGTTGAATTACGCAGCACCTTGCCAGGAGCCGTAGACGCTCGAGTATCCCGCGGAGCCATTGGTTACTCCGCTCGGCGTTACGACCATCCCGCCTGGGACCCCCACATCAGCACATTTCTGCGGCGAGGTCGCCCCCATAGGGCCTTCGCTGCACACGGCCATCTCGCCCTGGGCTGCTGGGGTAGCGGGGTCCGCGAAGGCTGTCGAGTAGGCCCAAGCCGTGCTCCAGGGGTCAAGGTCCGGGATGTTGGCGTAGGCGGCATCCCGCAGGGTCTTCATGTTTTGAGGATTCCTGTTCCTGTCGTTCGAGTACACGATGCCCTGGGTCACGGCCGTCTTGCTGTCGGAGGCCGCCCGGGCGTACTTGGACTTCTTCTGCGCAGACAGCAAGTTCGGGATGGCGATGGCTGCCAGAATCCCGATGATCGCGACGACGATCAGAAGCTCGATCAGGGTGAAGCCCTTACTCTTACGCCTCAACAGCTTCAACATCGAAATTCCTCCTTGTTAAATTGTTAGCTGTGAGTTCTTCGCGTGATCTCGTCTCGCTTGCCTCCTCGGGGCGAATGAGATTACCGTGCGATCTGAAGAGGATGCAGCGAACATGCCAGGGACGAAGGATTCTAAGGATCCCGCAGACATCGTTGGGAGCTACGCAAATCCAAATGGTTATGCCGATGACAACTTGTCATCAGCTGTCCTTCCTGAAGAGGACGTCCACGAAAAGGATTCCCCAGTTGAAAACTTTTGTCTGGATCGGACAGTATTTGTCACCCTTACGGCTGGCATGGGGTCGACTCCAGGACCGGCAGTTTATCTACGAACCAGTTGTCCTTCATGAGCCGGAGATCCGCCTGCGCGCAGCGGCTGATCTGCCGATCTGGGGCGATCTCGATCTCCACCTCGAAGCGCAGAGTGGCCTGGGGTTCGCCTCCGTGAAGGGCTGCGATCCACGCTACCTGTGCGCGTTGAGGCCGATCTTCCCTCTGCCATGCACCCCAGTCATCCGCGGGTCGCGATGCGCGCAACTCGGGTGAGAGAAACTGCTCCGCTTGCGGCCATCCGCCATCGGCCAGGGCCCGCCAGAAACTGTCCACCGTCGCCTCGGGGGACGTCTGGCCAGGGCGCCCGCGAGTGACACAGATCCCGCGCGGGTCCGGTTGCGCCAGTCGCGTGGCCCGTTCCATGATGCTCCGCTGGCGGAAAAGATCGCCCACCTCTCCGTATGAGCGGGCCGCGATCCGGCTCATCCGTGCCAGGAGGTACCTGTCGCCCGGCATCAAACAGCGGGCCTCAGGATCCAGCACGCGCGCTTCCGTAAAGATAGCGACCGCCTGCTCATACCGGAATCGCGCCTCCGCTCCTCTTCCGGCGTTGGCTGCCGACTCCACCAGGGCGGCATGAAACCGAAGCTGGGCGGACGGTGACAGATCTACCGCGGCACGGAATCTGTCCTCCGCTGGGTTCCACCGTCCAGAGGCTGCGGCGATCTCGCCCGCCAGGTAGTGGCTGTTGGGATCGGCGGGGGCAATCCGGGCCGCGCGCTCAGCCACCTCCGCCGCTCCGCGCGGATCGCCCGTGAGGAGCCGCGCCCAGGCCATCCAGTGGTGGGCGGGGAAGCTCACGGGGTTCAGGCGGAGGGCCCAGGTCAGGTCTCGCTGAGCGCGTGCTGCCTCTCTGCTCGCCAGGGCAAGCCGGGCCCAGCTCACGAGGGCGCTGGCGTAGTATCGGGTGCCGCTCATGAAGGCTGCGGTCAGGAGAAGCAGGATGAGGGCCCCCCGCCAGAGAGGCCGGGCATGAACTTCCCGGGGGAACATCCTCCGGAGGTGGGCCGAGGTCAGGCCGAGCATCGTTGCGACCGTCGCGGCAATGGCCGGAAAACTCCAGTCGAGATCCACAAGGCTGTGGACGGCAAAAGCAACGAGCGTCGCCAGCAGCACGGCGAGTCGCCGTCGGGCGGGATCCTGTTCCGAGATCCGGCGGATCGCGGCCCCCACCCGTCCCAGGAACATGCCGAGAGTGAGCACCACTAGGATCGCCGCCGGGAGGCCATACTCGGCCGCCAGCTCCAGGTACAAGTTGTGAGGGTTCTCGCCGCTGACGTAGGGGATGCGCTGGTAGTGGGTGAGCGCCACGGGAAACGCCCCTGGTCCCACACCCCACCACGCGTGGTCCCGGGCCATGGCCCACGTCCACTGGAGAATCTGCCATCGCCAGAGAAGGGAAGAGACTTCCGGCCTGTCAGCGAGCCTCCAGAGGCTCGGGAGTAAGCTGGCGAGGTTCCAGGAGCGCCAGGCCAGCGCTGCAAGAAGGCTGCAGCCACCCAGCCACATCCACAGGCGTCGCCGCGGTTGGCCTTTCCGCCATTCCACCACGCCCCACACGACGAATCCCGCGCCAGCCGCCAGCAAGGCCCCGCGGGACCGAGTGAGCAGGAGACCGACCAGCGCGAGGCCACCGGCCGCCATCGTCCCGGCCCGGATCGCCGGACTTCGACCTTCTCGTGCCATGGCCAGGGCCGCCCCCCCGGTCAGGAGGAGGAACCCAGCCATAGCGTTCGGGTATCCGAACGGGCCGGTGAGGAGCTGCGCATACAGCCCCTCGTCGCTTCCCTGGAAGAGACGGAGCAGGCCGACGACGGTGACCAGGACCCCGGACGTGAGGATCGCGAGGAGGAGCACGCGCTCCAGCCACGGCTCTTCCCGCGCAGACTCTGCCGCCAGCGCCCCCGCAAGGAGATACGCCAAGAGCAGGAGCAGAGTCTGAATCGTCCGATCAGGATAGATAGTGTGGAGCGCCGATCCCGCCGCCAGGATCCCCCCCGCGAGCAGCAGCGGCGACGGCCTGGCCAGTGCGCCGAGGTTGCGGCCCAACGTCCCCGCGACTCCCGCCAGAACGAGGAGGAGGACCAAGCTGACTTGGCCGATCGGGCTGCGCCCACCGGCGGCCCAGGGAAGGCCGACCAGCACGCCGGCCAGCAGGAGGGTGGCGAGGGAAAGGGATCGACGATCAGGACTCGGCATGATTCCGGTCGCGGGTCTGTCGGTCCAGGCCGTACTTCTTGGCGCGATAGCGGAACGACCGGAAGTTGATGCCCAGGAGTTGGGCCGCCCTGGTCTGAACCCCGCCAGCCTTTTGCAGGGCGTCTTCCATCAAGCGCTTCTCGATGTCGGCGACCACCTGCTCCAGGTCCAGGCCCTCGGGCGGGACCTCCAGGCGAGGAAGCACGGGGGGTGGGGGTGGGTACCACACACTGGGCGGGAGGCTCTCCACCCGCACCTCGTCGCCGCTCGTCAGGGCGACGGCGCGTTCGATCACGTTCTCCAGTTCCCGAACGTTGCCGGGCCATGTGTGGGCCGTGAGAACCTGCATGGCCTCGGGCCCAATGGTCATGCCCGTGCGGCCGGCGCGGGCCGAGAAGAAGCTCAGAAAGTTTTCCACGAGGAGGGGGATGTCTTCCCGGCGTTCCCTGAGCGGCGGGATTTCCACGGAGATCACGTTCAATCGGTAGTACAAATCCTCTCGGAACATCCCCTGTTGAATGAGCTGCGTGAGTTCCTTGTTAGTGGCCGCGACGATGCGGACGTCCACCTCGCTGTCCTCGGTGCCGCCGACGCGACGGAAGATGTGGTCCTGGAGAAAGCGCAAGAGCTTCACCTGCAGCGTCGGGCTCATCTCTGCCACCTCGTCCAGGAATACGGTGCCGCCCCGGGCCACTTCCAAGAGGCCGGCCTTATGGGCAATGGCCCCGGTGAAGGATCCCTTGACGTGGCCGAATAGCTCGCTCTCCAGGAGCTCCTCGGGGATGGCGCCGCAGTTGATGGCCATGAAGGGTCTGCCGTTTCGGGGCGAGTTGTAGTGGATCGTGCGCGCCACCAACTCTTTGCCCGTGCCGCTCTCTCCCGTGATCAGGACGCTCGAGTCCACCGCCGCCACCCGGCTGATGAGCTTGTACACCTCCACCATCTTCGGGCTCCGCCCGATGATCCCACGAATTGCCGGCTCCTCTGCCCGGAGGGGCACCGAGGGTTCCGCCCGGGGGCGTCGTTCGCCTTCGGCCAGGGCCCGCCGGATGACCAGCCGGATCTCATCCAGCTTGAACGGCTTTGTGATGTAGTCGAAGGCCCCCTGTTTCATCGCCTGGATCGTGGAGTCCGAGGATGCATACGCGGTCACCATGATCACCGGGGTTTTCAGGCCCTGCTGGCGCAGGCCGGTCAGGAACCCCACCCCGTCCAGTCGCGGCATCTTGAAATCCGAGATGACGAGATCAACCTCACGGCTTGTGACCGCCGCCAGAGCGGCCACACCGTCCCCCACCGTGGTGACCTCGTGACCATCTTTCTCCAGCAGGATGCGGAGGAACTCCCGCATGGACTCCTCATCGTCCACCACGAGGATCCGGCTCACGATGCACCCCTATCAAGAAAGAATGACCAATGACAAATGACCAATGACCAAACCCTCGGGAAAGCCGGAGGGTTCATCCCGACGGAGGTTCAGCTCGCGTCGCCCGAACCCCCGGGTTGATCCCAGGGGCAGCCGATCCTACTTCATGCTCCCTGCGCCCACGGCCACGGGGGCCCGGCGCAGCCAGAGGCGGAAGGTGGTCCCGAAGTTCGGGCGGCTCGTCACCTCGATGCGGCCGCCCATGCTCTCGAGGATCTTGCGGGCGATGGCCAGGCCCAGGCCTGTCCCTGAAGGCCGGGTCGTGTAGAACGGGTCGAAGATCCGGCCCAACTCCTCCGGCGGGATCCCCCGACCCGTGTCCCGGAGCGCGATCTCCACCCACTCCTCGCCGCCTGGAGGCGGCGTCAATTGGTCGATTGGTCGATTGGTCAATTTGTTGTCTTGACCAGAGGCTTCGGCCTTTCCCAATTGACGAATGGACGAGTCGACTAATCGACTCCCCTCAGGCGCCGGCCGGAGGGCGACGGTGAGGCTCCCTCCCTCCGGCATGGCCTGCATGGCGTTGAGGCAGAGGTTCCATACCACCTGCCTTAGCTGATCCGCATCCGCCAGCGCATGGAGGTCCGGCGGCTCCTCGGTCACGATCCAGGTGGTTTTGGGGTGGTACTCGCTACTCTTTGCGAGGAGGTGGAGGGTCTCTTCCACCAGCGGCCGCAACGCGCACGGGCGGAAAAGCAGCGGCTGGGGCTTGGCGAAATCCAGGAACTGGCCGGTGATCAGCTTCAGACGGCGCGCCTCGCGCAGGATGATGTCCAGGAGTTCGCGGTTCGGCTCGGTGATCGCCAAATCCTCCTGCAGGACCTCCACCGACCCGCTGATTGCCGCCAGGGGATTCCGGACCTCGTGGGCAATGTTGGCGGCCAGGTGTCCCAGGGCCGCCAGTCGATCGGCGCGGCGGAGCTGCTCCTCCACCTGTTTGCGCTCGGTGAGATCCTGGAAGATGGCCACCACGCCCACCGCCTTGCCGTCCTCGCTCCGGAGGGGGGAGAAGGCGATGCCGATCGGGATGGCCCGGCCGTCCCGCCGCCCGAGGTAGAGTTCCGTCGCCAGGGTCGACAGGGGAGCGTTCGGCTGGGTGAAGAAGTCGGTCAGGATGGAGCATGCTGCGAACGGGGTGGCCCGCCAGGGGCGATCCCGGAGGGCCTCGAAGGTGTACCCCGTGATCCGCTCGGCCGCCTCGTTGAAGGCGATCACACGACCGCCGAGATCGAGGGTGAGGATGCCGCTGGAGATGTGGGCGACGATGGCCTGGTGCAGGTTCTGGAGGTGGCGCAGGTCCAGGCCGCGCTGCTCCAACTCCTGCCCCGCCTGCCGGAGTCGTTCCACCAGGTGGCTGCTCAGGATCGCCACGGCCAGGAACGCGACCGTGTGAATCAGGACCTGATAGACAGCATAGCTTGCGGGCCGGAGCGGCGCGAGGCCGCCCGCAAACTCCACCGGCCGGATGAGTCGCGTCCACTCTGCCGCCACCAGCCCGCCGTACAGCCCGCTGCTCAAGGCTGCCACGAGGGGGCTTCCCCGGCGCTCCAGGAGGTTGGCGGCCGCGAAGATCACGAAGATATACATGAAGGGCAAGGCCGAGTCGAGGCCGCCGGTGAAGTGGACCAGCAGGCTCACCAGGAGGAGGTCCAGCGAGAGCTGGATCAGGCCCTGCGTCAACAGGAGCCGCTGCCTCCGGAGGGCCAGGGCGTAGATCAGCGACAGGGCGAAGGTGAGTCCAAGCAGGCCGTAGAGCGGGGAGGTGGGAAACGGGAGGCGCTCATGCAGGTCCAGGACGACCGCCGACCCCAGGAGGGCGGAGGCCAGGAGCAGTCGGAGGCCGGTCAGCCACTTCAGCTTCAGGAGCATGGCGCCCGCCTCCGCGGGCGGAAGCGGCGCGCCCTCCCTCATCGACATCCTCACCTCCAGAAAGGAAAACGGGGGCCGCGCGGGCGGCCCCCGACCCCACCCGGAACCCGTGGCGCCTACTTTCCTACCACCGTGACGAGTTTGAAGATCGGCAGATACATGGCGATGACCACGCCCCCGATGATCACCCCCAGGAACACCATCAGCATCGGCTCCAGGAGCGCGGTCAGGTTGCTCACCGCGGTGTCCACCTCTTCGTCGTAGAAGTCGGCGATCTTGCTCAGCATGGCGTCCAGGGCGCCGGTCTGCTCTCCGACCGCGATCATCTGCACCACCATGGCCGGAAACACTCCGGAGGCCTTCAGGGGCTCGGCGATGGTCTTGCCCTCGGCGATGGATGCCCGGGTCTGCAGGACCGCCCTCTCCACGACCTTGTTGCCCGCGGTGCGGGCCGTGATGTCCAGCCCATCCAGGATGGCCACGCCGCTGCTGATCAGCGTGCCCAAGGTGCGGGTAAACTTGGCCACCGCCACCTTCCGGATGAGCATCCCGAAGACCGGCGTCTTCAGCATGAAGGTGTCAACGGCCAGCTTCCCGGCGGCCGTCTTGTACCACATCCTGAGCCCCAAGACCAGGCCCACGGGGATCCCGAGGAGGAGGTACCAATAGGTGATCATGAGCCGCGACAGATCCAGGATGATCACGGTCGGCAGCGGCAGGGCGGCCCCGAAGCCCTCGAACATGGCCTTGAAGGTCGGGATCACGAAGACCAGCAGGAAGATCACCACCACCATCGCCACCGTGACGATGGTGGAGGGATAGATCATGGCCGACTTGACCTTCTTCTTCAAGGCCATGGCCTTTTCCATGTAGATCGCCAGGCGATTCAGGATGGTGTCCAGGATCCCGCCCGCCTCCCCGGCCTCCACCATGTTGGCATACAGGGACGTGAAGATCTTGGGATGCTGCTTCAGGGCGGCCGCGAAGGTGAGGCCGCCCTCCACCGACTGCCGGATCTCCGTGAGGGCCTTCTTGAAGACCTTGTTCTCCTGCTGCGAGGCCAGGATCTCCAGGCACTGGACCAGCGGGAGACCGGCGTCGATCATGGTGGCAAACTGGCGGGTGAAGACCACGATCTCCTTCTCGTCCACCCCGCCGCCGAAGCCGGGGATGGTGATGTCCCGGGGCTTGCCCCGCACGTTCGTGGCGATGATCTGCTGCGTGCGGAGCTTGGCCGCCACGGCCTCGCGGGTGGCCGCCTCCATCTCCCCCGTGATGGTCTGCCCACTCCGGGTGCGTCCGGTGTAGACGAAGACCGCCATGCGCGTCTCCTTCCCTTATCGCGCCGTGCCACCAGACGCACGGCGCGTGGCCATTCATCGCCGTGTCGCCGAACCCCCCGCCGGCGCACGGCGACTGGCCGTTATCGCCGCGCGGCCGCGCCCGCCGCCGCGAACGGCGACTGGCCGGCCTGGGCCCGCTGCATCATCTGGAGAAGCTCCTCGGGCTGCGAGGAAGCCCCCAGGGCCTGTTCCTGCGTGATGTTCCGCCGAAGGTAGTGCTGCAGCAGCGATTCGTTCATGGTCTGCATGCCGGACTTCTCCCTGCCGGCCTGCATCATGCCGTAGATCTGGTGCAGCTTGTCCTCGCGGATGAGGTTGCGGATGGCGGCGTTGGGGATCATGATCTCCAGGACCATCACGCGGCCCTGCCCGCTGGCCCGCCGCAGCAGCATCTGGCACAGCACCCCCTCCAAGACGAAGGACAGCTGCGCCCGGATCTGGGCCTGCTGGTGGGGGGGGAACACGTCGATGATGCGGTTGATGGTCTGCACGGCCGAGTTGGTGTGGAGCGTGCCGAACGTCAGGTGGCCGGTCTCGGCGATGGTCAGGGCAGCCTCGATGGTCTCCAGGTCCCGCATCTCGCCGATGAGCACCTTGTCCGGATCCTGGCGGAGCACGGACTTCAGCGCGGCCTTGAAGGAGTAGGTGTCGGCGTGCAACTCCCGCTGGTTCACCACGCACTTCTTGTGCTGGTGGACGTACTCGATGGGGTCCTCGATGGTGACGATGTGCTCCGCCTTTTCCCGGTTGATCTTGTCGATCATGGTGGCTAACGTGGTGGACTTGCCCGAGCCCGTCGGGCCCGTCACCAGGATGAGCCCCTTGGGCTTCTCGCAGAGGTCCCCCACCACCTTGGGCAGCCCCAGCTCTTCGAAGTTGAGGATCTTGTACGGGATCGTCCGGATGGCGACGGCGACCGCCCCCCGCTGGACGAAGATGTTGGCCCGGAAGCGGCTGAGTCCCTTCACCCCGAAGGAGAGGTCCAGTTCCTTCTGCTCCTCGAACTTCTGCTTCTGCACGTCGGTGAGGATGCTGTAGGCCATGCTCTTGGTCTCGGCCGGGGCGAGCGGCTGCGACCCCACGGGGGTCAGGTGGCCGTGCAGGCGGATCATCGGGGGAATGCCGGTGGTGATGTGGAGGTCCGACGCCCCCTTGTCGATCATCTCTTTCAACAGTTCGTGCAGGTTTGGCATGCCGTCCATCCTCAACGCAAAGCGGACAACGGACGACGGACGACGGACGACGGACGACGGACCATCCGCCCCCGTGTCTGCAACTGATCGGTTGTCCGTTGTCGGTTGGGCATTTGAAAATCCGGTCCCATTGGGCTAGTTGCCCGTGGTGACCCGCATGATCTCCTCGAGGCTGGTCATGCCCTCGCGGATCTTCTGCAACCCCGCCTCCCGCAGCGTCTTCATGCCGTTCTTCCGCCCCAGCTCCCGCAGTTCGATAACCGAGGCCCCTTGGAGGATGGCCTCCTTGATGTTCTCCCTGATGAGCATGACCTCGTAGAGGGCCACGCGGCCCTTGTAGCCGGTCTCGCTGCAGGCCATGCAGCCCTTGCCTTTGAGGGGCGTGATGCTCGCGGCCTCCTCGGGGCTGAACCCGATGTTGACCAGGGCCTGCGGGGGCACCGGGGCAGGTTCCTTGCAACTCTGGCAGACGCGTCGGGCCAGGCGCTGGGCCACGATGACGTTGGTGGAGGCGGCCACCAGGAACGGCTCCACCCCCATGTTCAGCAAGCGGCTGACGGTGCCGGGGGCGTCATTGGTGTGGAGCGTGGAGAGCACCAGGTGGCCGGTCAGGGCGGCCTTGATGGCGATCTCGGCCGTCTCGTAGTCGCGGATCTCCCCCACCATGATGATGTCGGGATCCTGCCGCAGGAACGACCGCAGGGCGGCGGCGAAATTCAGCCCGATCTCCGCCTTCATCTGCACCTGGTTGATGCCCGGCAGGTTGAACTCCACCGGATCCTCGGCGGTCATGATGTTGGTCTCGGTGGTGTTCAGGCGGTTCAGGGCCGAATAAAGCGTGGTCGTCTTGCCCGACCCGGTCGGCCCCGTGACCAGGACCATGCCGTAGGGCATCAGGAGCCCGCTCTCGAAGTCCGCCAGGGCGTGGGGTTCGAAGCCAAGCTTGGTCATGTCGAGCTGGAGATTGCCTTTGTCCAGCAGCCGGAGGACCACCTTCTCGCCGAACAAGGTGGGGAGGGTGGACACCCGGTAGTCCATTTCCTTGCCGCCCATCTTGATCTTGATGCGCCCGTCCTGGGGCAACCGCCGCTCGGCGATGTCGAGCTGGGCCATGATCTTGACGCGGGAGGTGATGGCGGCCTTCATGCGGGTCGGGGGCTGCATGACCTCGTACAGGATGCCGTCAATGCGGTACCGGACCCGGAAAGATTTCTCGTAGGGCTCGATGTGGATGTCCGAGGCCCCCTTCTTGATGGCGTCGGTCAGGATCAGGTTCACCAGCTTGACGACCGGCGCATCCTCGGCGGCCTGCCCCAGCTCGGCCACGTTGATGTTATCTTCCCCCTCCTTGAGGGCCTCGACGTCCTTGTCGTCGAAGTTCTTCATGATGTCCTCGACCATGCCGGCCGAGTCGTAGTGCTTGTTGATGGCGTTCTTGATGGAGGTCTCCGCCGCCACGACCGGCTCCACCTTGAAGCCGGTCATGAACTTGATGTCGTCGATGGCGAAGATGTTGCTGGGGTCCGCCATGGCGACGGTCAGGACGTTGCCGGTGCGGTTGATGGGAATGATCTGGTGTTTCTGGGCGATCTCCGAGGGGATCAGCTTGATGACGACGGGATCGATCTCGAAGTGGGACAGGTTGATCGAGGGGACGCCGTACTGCCGGCTGAGGAACGATGTGATGTCGTCTTCGCTGATGAAGCCCAGCTTGACGAGGTTCGTCCCGATCCGGCC
>CAZXXV010000025.1:0-16516 GCA_964644725.1 uncultured bacterium | reverse complement strand
GGGTTGAAGACCGTCTCGGCTCCGAGCTGCAACGCCACGTCGAGCCGCGCGTCGGACACGTCCACGGCCATCAACTGGAGGGCGCCAGAGGCCTTGGCGACCTGCAGCGCGAACAGCCCGATGGTCCCCGCGCCCAGGATCACCATGGTCTCAGGAAAGCGCTGGCTGGTAAGTGAAAGGGCATGGATGCCGTTGGCTAACGGCTCGAGCAGCGAACCCTGGACGGGTGAAACGGTGCCGGGCAGC
This sequence comes from uncultured bacterium, assembly GCA_964644725.1. Taxonomy (GTDB): domain Bacteria; phylum Methylomirabilota; class Methylomirabilia; order Methylomirabilales; family 2-02-FULL-66-22; genus 2-02-FULL-66-22. The sequence goes on along the minus strand of CAZXXV010000025.1, from coordinate 16,270 downwards.
GGCAGGAGGGTAGAGACGGGCACGGCGCAGAACTCCGCGAACCCGCCGGGTCGCTTCATCCCGAAGACCTCTCCCGTCCGGCACAGGTGCGCGTTGCCGTCCAGGCAATCCTCGCACTGCCCGCACGCGATCACCGAGCTCACCCCCGCCCAGTCTCCCGGCTGATATCCCGTGACTCCCGGGCCGACCTCGGCCACCTGGCCGCAGAATTCATGGCCCAGGATGGCGGGAGGGGTGCGGCGCGCCGCGTGGGTGACGAAGCCGTGCAGTTCGGAGCCGCAGATTCCGACGGCCGCAACCCGGAGCACGACCTCTCCGGGTTTGGGGGACGGCTCGGGGACGTCCCGCAGCTCGAGTTCATCCCAGGCAGGATAGTAGATGGCTTTCATGATGGCTCTCCAATATCAGAGGGACAGCGACGCTGTCAACCTCGATGCCGGCAGTTGTCCGGATGCGCGCTCTTCATCCCTTCCAGCCGATGAGGACGACGCCCAGGGTGATGGCTACGGCAGCCGTCAGGCGCAGGAGGAGGCGCCCCTCTCGCAGCATGACGCTTCCCGTGAAGACGGCGAGGAGGACGCTCACCTGGCGCACCGCCGCCACGTAACTTACTGCGGCCATGGTCATGGCGGAGAGGACGAGTTGGTAGGCCAGGAACTGCAGAACGCTAACGGCGATCACCGAGCGCCAGTGGGTCCGGGCCTCCTCCAGGAGTTGCCACCCCTTCCAGGGCACGACCGCTCCCGAGTAGAGAAAGATGCGAGTCAGGGCCATCAGGTACTGGAAGCGTAGGGGAGAGACCACGGCGACCCCGACCTTGTCGGTGATGTGGTAGAGCGAAATGAGGAGCGCGGTCACCCAGGCCCACTGGACATCCCGCCGGCGAAGGGTCAGGAGCGGCTCCCAGATCCGAATCGTTCGTCCCGGCTCGATTCCCAGAATATACGCACCCATCACCACGAGGCCGATCCCTGCGAATCCCAGCAGCGTCGGGCGCTCGCCCAGCCACCACACCGCCCAGATGGGAACGAAGACCGGCGCCGAGCGGGCCAGCGGATAGACCAGCGACAGGTCGCCCCCAGCATAGGCGGCCCCCAGGCTCATCGCGTAGAGCACGTGAATGACGGCGCTGGCCAGGATCATGGCCCAGCCGAGCGGCGGAATCGGGGCGGCTTCACTGGCGAGAAACACGGGGAGGACCAAGACGAGGCTTGGGATCTGGATCAACCACATGAAGGCCTGCTTGTCCCGGCTGACCTTTACGAGAGCATTCCAAACGGCGTGGAATCCGGCGGAGACGAGAATCAGCGCCAGGGCGATTGAGCTCATGCGCGAGGGGGGATCCGGTCAGGCATCGGTGCCGCGGCCAAGGGATTCCTCTGTGATCTGGATGCAAATGTACGGCAAGGGACACTAACACTCCCACAGAGACAGCGTCAAGCCGCGATCCCCTGTCACGTGCGCATGACCGGACCAGACTGTGAGGCCGGGAACATGGTTGCGAAGTCCCGGCAGCGCAGGTGTTTGCTGACCCGCAGTGTTGTCCGCAGGAGCGGACCGAGCTTCCTCGGAGGCACGCGAGAGGCATGCCTTTCTCTTGACAAGGACGGCCGTTGGGCATAGCGTCCGAGGTCAGTATTCCTCGATGACCTGGGGTCTTGAGAGGGGTCTTCGTCACACCACTGTTCGATTTCCTGCGCCATGGAGGTCGTCGTGCACAAGGGTAAGGCAATCTTCCTCGGAATAGGCCGGCCCGGCTTCGACACCGATCTTGGATTGCGGCTGTTTCGGGAGTCTGCTGCGCTCGTGGAGAAGCTGGGATGCAGCGTCGTCCGTCCAGATGCCCTGGTCACGGATCCGGAGGACGTGGGGCGGCTGGCGGCAGAATACCGTGACCAGGATGCCGATGCGCTGCTCGTCCAGTTCTCCACGTTCGCCGACGGCCGGTTCATCACGCGGGCGGCGAGCGAACTAGACCTGCCGATCCTCATCTGGTCTATGCCGGAGCCGGAGGTCGGCGGGCGGCTCAGGCTCAACTCGCTGACGGGAGGAAATCTCGCGACAAGCCTGCTCGCGAGACTAGGCCGACGGTTCAAGTTCGTCTATGGCCTCCCGAACGAGGCGGATGTCGAACGGGATCTTTCGCGTTGGCTCCTCGCGGCCGTTACGGCGCGCAAACTGAAGGAATCCGTCATCGCCGAGGTGGGGAATCCGCCTCCCGGTTTCTACACGTCGTCCGTAGATGCCCTGGCCCTGATGCGCAAGACGGGCGTTAGGCTCACCCGGGTTGACCTCCAGACCGTCTTTCAGAAAGCCGCGCAGGTACCCCCCGAGCGGTATCGCAAAGTGATCGAGGCGGACCGGTCCATTGTCAAAGGGCTGGACCAGCTCGTCACGGATCACGTGGTGAAGTCTACCCAGTTCTACCTGGCCCTACAAGGCATGCTAGGCGATGCAAAGCCTGCCGCAATCGCCGTGCGCTGCTGGCCCGAGTTCTTCACCGAGTACGGGGCGGCGGCGTGCTCGACGCTGTCTCATTTCATCGAGGACGGCATTCCGGCCGGCTGCGAGGCCGATACCCTGGGCGCCGTCACCATGCTGATCCAGCACTGTCTGACAGGCCTGGCCACGTATCTGGCGGACCTGGTGTACGTGGACCGGGGGCACAACACCTGTACGTTCTGGCATTGCGGGGTTGGCGCCTTTCCCCTGGCCTCGGAGAAAACCGGCCCTATCGCCGGTGTTCAACCCAACCGCAACTTCGGGTTTGCACTGAACAACGCACTGCGAAGCGGCCCGGTGACCATCGCCCGGCTCGGCCAATCGGCGGACGGATTCCGCATGCTCATGGTCCGCGGGGAGGCGCTGGACACGCCGAACCGTTTCACGGGGACCAGCGTGGACGTCCGCCTGGAGAAGCCGGTTCAGGAAGTGCTCGATACCGTGATCTACGGCGGGTTCGAGCATCATTTCTCGCTGGTCTGGAAGGACATTGCCGCAGAACTTGTCGAGCTGTGTTCACTGATGGACATCCCAATCGTCACGTTCTGATCAGGGAGAGGACCAAGCCATGAAGGCACGAGCAGCGGTCTTGTTTGAGCCAAAGCAGAAGCTTTCGATTGAGCAAGTGGACGTCCCGGCTCCCCGGGAGGGAGAGGTGCTGGTCCACATGGCGGCCGGGGGCGTCTGCCACAGCGACCTGCACGTGATGAAGGGCGACCTGGCGGCGCCGCTCCCAGCGATTCTTGGGCACGAGGGATCAGGTGTCGTGGCCGAGGTCGGGCCCGGAGTAAAGGACGTGCAGCCAGGGGATCACGTCATCCCCCTGTGGCGGCTGAGTTGCGGGGAGTGCGAGTACTGCACCGGCGGACGCCCCGCGCTGTGTGCGGCGGGCATTGAGATCCGGAAGACAGGGACCCTCCCCCTAGGGGGGACCGGGTTCACGCTGAACGGGAAACCCATCAAGCGCTTCGGCGGCGTCTCTACATTCTCCGAGTACTCCGTGATCCCCGAAAAGGCGGTGCTCAAGATCCCCAAAGAGTTCCCTCTGGACAGGGCAGCCCTGCTTGGGTGTGCGGTGATCACCGGCTACGGCGCGGTCGTCAACGCCGCCCAGGTCCGGCCGGGCAGCCTCGTGGCGGTGTTCGGTGCAGGTGGGGTGGGCCTCAACGTGATCCAGACGGCAGCCCTCGCCGGCGCCGCAATGATCATCGCCGTGGACCTGCGCGAGAACAAGCTGGAGTTTTCCCGCCAGTTCGGTGCCACGCACCTGGTGAACGCGTCCGAGGGCAACCCCGTGGAGCAGGTCCGGGCGATCACGGGCGGCCGGGGCGTGGACTACGCCTTCGAGGTGGTGGGGCTTCCCGTCACGATGCGCCAGAGCTTCGACGTCCTCGCCAAGCGGGGTGTGGCGGTGGTGGTGGGCATCGGCCCGACGACCGGAGAGGTATCGATCCCGGTGATACCGCTTGCGTGGGAGGACCGCGTCCTCATGGGGACGCTGTATGGATCGGCCCGGCCCCGCATTGACATCCTGAAGCTGATCGAGCTGTATCGCGCCGGCAAGCTGAAGCTGGACGAGCTCCTGACGCGCAGCTACCCGATCGAGCAGATCAACGAGGCCTACGCCGCCCTGGAGCGCGGCGAAGTGGCCCGAAGTGTGGTAACATTCTGAGATCTCAGGGGAGACGGAAGGAAAGGAGGGGTGCCGAGAACTGCGTGTCGACTGGGGAGGCACACGAGCCAGAAGGTTCCACAGGTTCGGACAGAGAAGAGGAGGGACGACCATGGCACGACGAGGGATGACGCGACGGACGTTCTTGCGGACCGCGGGGGCTGCGGTGGGCGGCGCGGCCCTCAGCCAGGCGTTGCCGCGCCGCGCCGCGGCAGCCGACATGAAGATCGGGGCGCTCTTCCCGTTGAGCGGCCCCATGGCTCTGCTGGGGGAAGATATGTTCCGCGGGGCCGAGGTGGCACGGAAGATGATCAACGAACAGGGCGGCGTGCTCGGGAACCAGGTCGTCTGGGCCAAGGCCGATGCGCCGGATGCCACGGCGGCCACCAGCGAGGCCGAGCGGCTGATCAACGTGGAGCGGGTCAAGGTCATCGCGGGCTCCTACAGCAGCGCCCTCGCTTTCGCCGCAAGCGAGGTGGCAGAGCGCAACAAGGTCGTCTACTGGGAATTCGGGGCCACGGCCGACTCTATCACCCAGCGCGGCTTCAAGTACCTGTTCCGCGTCCTGCAACTCGGGAGCAACCTGGGCGACGTGGCCGCGGACTACATGGCCAAGATCGTGGGGCCGACCTTCTTGAAGATGGATCCCAAGCAGATGAAGGTCGGGCTCATCTACGAGGATACGCTGTACGGGACCACCACCGGCGGCGCGGCCGTTCAGCGGTGCAAGGAGTACGGTATGAACGTCGTCCTGGCCGAGACCTACAGCCAGAAGGCGGTGGATTTGAGTTCCATCGTCCTCAAGCTCAAGTCCCTGCGGCCGGATGTCATGATCGCCACCCAGTACATCTCGGACGGCATCCTGTTCTGGCGGCAGGCCAAGGAACTGGGGTTCAACGTCAAGGCATTTTCCGGGACCGGGGCGGCGCACGGCCTGCCGGACTTCCCAAAGGCCATGGGTGACGATGCGAACTACGTTCTGAACTCCGACCCGGCGGTTGGCCTGAACACCGCCAATCTCACCCCGCGCGCCCAGCAGGAGCTGAAGGTGTTCCGCGAGCGGTTCAGCAAGGAGTACCCGGGCCGCACCCCGGCGGTGCATGCGACGCTTGGATACCTGGGGTCCATGGTGCTCTTCAAGCACGTGATCCCGGCCGCCGGGGGGCTGGATCCGGACAAGATCCGCGACGCGGCCATGAAGCTGGACATCGCCGACGGCGACACGGTGATGGGTTGGGGGATCAAGATCGCCCCGCCGGGCCACAAGAACGCCGGGACGAACCTGCGCGCCTATTCGGTCATAATGCAGTGGCAGGAGCAGCAACTTTACGTGGTCCATCCCGAGAAGTGGGCGATGCGCAAGGTCGTCCTCCCGCTCCCGACATGGGAGGAGCGCAGGGCAGGGAAGAAGTAGGCGCAAGGCAGGAAGTGGAGGGCGAGGGGCCGATTCCACGGCCTCTCGCCCCGTCGGGACGCACGGAGGTCCTTGGGGAGGGGACGCTCGCTTTCGCTGGAGGGCAGTGCCATTGATACGCTGACGATCATCCAGGTCCTGGTCTCGGGGATCCTCCTCGGCGGCATCTATGCCGTCATCAGCATCGGACTCACCATGATCTTCGGCGTGACCCGCATCATCAACTTCGCCCACGGCGAGTTCCTGATGCTGGCCATGTACGGCACGTTCTGGCTGTTCACGTTCTACGGTATGGATCCCTATGTCTCCTTGCTCATCGTGACCCCTGCCATGTTCCTGGTGGGCCTCCTGGCCCAATGGTCGGTGATCCAGCCGATCCTGGGGGCGGCCCCCCTCATGCAGATCTTCGCCACGGTCGGCCTCTCCGTGGCGATGCAGAACGCAGCGCTGCTGGTCTGGCACGCGGATTACCGGACGGTCCGGACCAGCTACTCGACCTCGGTGCTGGAGGTCGGGGGTCTTCTGGTCAGCATCCCCCGCCTGGCGGCCTTTGGCGTGGCGGTGCTCATGGCTGTGGGTTTCTTCTTGCTGTTCAAGTACACCTACCTGGGCAAGGCGCTCAGGGCCGTGGCGCAGGATCGCCGGTCGGCGATGCTAATGGGGATCAACGTCCAACGGATCTACCTGCTGTCCTTCGGCATCGGGACGGCGTGCGTCGGGGTGGCGGGCGCCATGCTCATGCCCATGTACTACACCTTCCCCACGGTCGGGACGTACTTCGTCCTCACCGCCTTCGTCGTCGTGGTCCTGGGCGGGATGGGGAGCATGACGGGCGCCTGCGTGGGGGGCCTGATCATCGGCGTGATCGAGGCGTTCAGCGGGTTCTTGATCGCCCCGGCCCTGAAAGAGGCGGTGTACTTCGTGATCTTCATCCTCATGCTTTTGTTCCGCCCGTGGGGACTGTTCGGCCAGCGAGGGGCGGAGGAGGTGGGGCTGAAATGAACGCACTTGGGCGCCCGGGCGAGCCCCGGATCTATGTTCCTCTCCTGGGGCTGCTCCTCATCGTGCTGGCCCCACTGGCCATCGAGAGCCCGTTCTACCTCCATGTGCTGGTGATGATCCTGTTCTACGCCGCGCTGTCTCAGGCGTGGAACATCATCGGCGGCTTCGCCGGACAGCTCTCTCTCGGCCACACCGCTTTCTTCGGGATCGGGGCCTACGCATCTACCCTTGTGTTCCTGCAGTACGGGCTTACCCCGTGGATCGGCGCCGTGTTCGGGGGGCTCCTGGCGAGCATCGCAGCCTTCGCCATCAGCTATCCCTGTTTCCGGCTCCGCGGCCCATTCTTCACCCTCTCCACCATTGCCTTCGGCGAGGTCGTCCGGATCCTGGCCATCTATTTCCGCGATCTCACCCGCGGGTCGGTGGGCCTTCAGATTCCCTTCAAGCCGAGCCTCACGAACCTCGTGTTCCAGAGCAAGGCATCCTACCTGTATCTCGCCGTGGGGTTCCTCTTGCTCACGACGTGGATCGCCTGGTGGATCCAGCGGTCGAAGCTGGGGCATGAGCTGGTGGCGCTGCGCGAGGACGAGGATGCGGCCGAGGCGGTGGGCATCAACACGCACTGGGCCAAGTTGATCGCGGTCATGGTGAGCGCCTTCCTCACCGCCCTGGGCGGCGTCTTCTACTCGCAATTCGTGCTCTTCATCGAGCCGTACAGCGTCTTCTCCCTCGACCTGTCGATCCAGTTCGCCCTGGTGGCCATCATCGGCGGGATCGGGACGGTCACGGGGCCGATCATCGGCTCCTTCATCGTGACGCCGGTGAGCGAGTTCGCCCGCGCGTGGCTGGGCGGGAGTTTCCGCGGGCTGCACTTCCTGGTCTATGGGTTGGTGCTGATCGTCGTGGTGATCTTGCTCCCGCGCGGGATCGGCGAGTGGCTCCGCATCCCCTACCAGCGCCTGCTGCGTCGCCTGCCGGGGTGGCGCCCGTTCGAGGCGCCGGCTGCCGCGCCTGTGCCGGCCGCGGCATTCGCTCGTGTGCCTGCCGGGGGAAATGGTTTCTTGCTGGAGTGCCGCCAGGTCAGCAAGTATTTCCGGGGCCTGGCCGCCCTCCATCAGGTGGACCTCACGGTTCGGCCGGGAGAGATCCTGGGGCTCATCGGGCCCAACGGAGCGGGCAAGACCACGCTGTTCAACGTCGTCACCAGCTTCTACCCCCCGGACGAGGGTCAGATCCTGTTTGCCGGGCGGCCGATCACCGGCATTCGCCCGCCCCACCGGATCATCCGCCTGGGAATCGGGCGCACGTTCCAGGTGGTGAAGCCCTTTACGAACGTCACGGCCCTGGAGAATGTGGTCGTGGGCGCGTTCTGCCGAACCACGGATGCCGATCAGGCCCGGGCCGAGGCGGCCCGCATCCTTGAGATGGTGGGAATGGGCCAGAAGATGGACATCCTTGCCCGGAGCCTCACCATCGCCGAGCGCAAGCGGCTGGAGCTGGCCCGCGCGCTGGCGACCCGTCCGCAGCTCTTGCTGCTGGACGAGGTCATGGCTGGCCTCAATCCCACCGAGGTGGCCGAGATGATCGCCCTTGTCCGCAGGATCCGAGAGACGGGTATCAGCATCCTGGTCATCGAGCACGTCATGCGCGTGATCATGTCGCTGTGCGACCGGATTGTCGTCCTGCACCATGGGGAGAAGATCGCCGAGGGGACACCGGGCGAGGTCTCTCACGACCGCCGGGTAATCGAGGCCTATCTGGGAGAGGAGTACCTCATTGCTTGAGATCCGGGAAGCCGATCAATACTACGACGACCTGCAGGTCCTGCACGGCATCTCGCTCACCGTGAATCAGGGGGAGATCGTGGCGCTGGTCGGTCCCAACGCCGCCGGCAAGAGCACAACGCTCAACATGATCTCCGGGGTCATCAAACCGAGGCGGGGCCGGATCACTTTCCAGGGCCGGCGGGTGGATACGCTGCCGGCCCACGCGATCGTGGAGCTGGGCATTGTGCAGATTCCCGAGGGGCGCGGCCTGTTCCCATTCATGACCGCCCTCGAGAACCTGGAGCTGGGCTCCTACGGCACAGAGGCCAGGCGCCGCAAGGTGGAGACGCTGGAGCACGTCCTCGAACTCCTACCGGTATTGAAGGAGCGCCAGAACCAGATGGCGGGATCCCTTTCGGGAGGGGAGCAGCAGATGCTGGCCATCGGCCGGGGGCTGATGGCCCGACCGAAGCTCCTCATGCTGGACGAGCCATCGCTGGGCCTCGCGCCCATGCTGGTCCAGAAGTGCTTCGAGATCGTCAAAGAGGTGCATGCGCAGGGGACGACCGTGCTCTTGGTGGAGCAGAACGTCCACCATGCGCTCACGCTTTCCGACCGGGGTTACGTCCTGGAGAACGGTCGGATCGTCATGGGCGGGAAGGGGACGGATCTGTTGGGCGATCCCAACCTGCGCCGGGCGTACCTCGGAGGCTGACTAGAGACCCCCCTATGCGGGCAGCGGTCTTCAAGGAGAAAGGCGTCCTGAAAGTGGAGGACGTCCCCGATCCCGTGGTGGGCCGGAGGGATGTGCTTCTGAAGGTCACCCACTGCGCCATCTGTGGATCGGACCTGCACCGGTACAGTCACGGGATGCTGCGGCCGGGCGCGATCATCGGCCACGAGTATTCCGGGAGGGTCGTGGACAAAGGAGCAGAGGTCCAATCCATCCAGGTCGGAGACCGGGTGGCCCGCTCGGGTGGCAAGATCAATCCATGGAAGGATGTTCCGTGGTATCCGCCGCGCTTCAGTGCTAAGGACCGGGGCTTCCTACCCACGACGAAGCCGGGCGCGTATGCGGAGTACTTCCTGGCAGACGCCGACATGGTCATGAAGGTCCCCGACTCCGTCACTAACCTGGAGGCGGCATTCGTCGAGCCGCTCGGCGTCGCGCTGCACGCCGTGCGGCTTTCCAACCTCCGGCTGGGGGACCAGGCGCTGGTCATCGGGGCGGGACCTATCGGTCTTCTGACTCAGCAGTGCGCGGCCCTGTCCGGAGCATCGCGGGTCTTCGTCTCGGAGATCAATGCCGCCAGGAGGGTTGTCGCGTCGGCCATTGGCGCGGATATGGTCTTCGACCCGAGCCAGGTCAACCTGGTGGAGGAGATCCTTCGGCACACGGGGATCGGCGTGGACGTGACCTTCGAATGTGCTGGTGCGCCTTCAACCTTCCACGAGGCGATCCAGGCGGTTCGCGGGGCGGGACGGGTCGTCATTGTTTCGTTGAGTTGGGAACCTGTGTACTGTCTCCCCGTGGACTGGGTGGCCAGAGAGGTGGAGATCAAGACCTCCTATGGGACCCTGGCCGGCGAGTGGTCCATGGCGATGAGCATGCTTGAACGACGGAAAATCCAGGTGCAGCCTATGGTCTCCAAGTTGATTCCCTTGGAGGACATCCAAGCAGCATTCCAGGAGTTGCTGAAGCCCGACACCGACTGGATTCAGGCAGTCGTCGCCTTTGAGTGAGCACTCTTCTCTCCCCCGAAGATCCCCGGCTCCCCGGTTCACCGATTCCAAACCACTCGCCCTACAAAGGAGGCTCACCATGGCTCCAGATCACAACCCCAAGGCTCTGGAGATGGCGGACCGACTCTTCCCCACGGTGGGTCGGAAGCGATTGCAGATGCTGGCGGAGATGGACCCCGAGTTCTGCCGGCTCTTCGAGGACTTCGTGTACGCCGGCCTCTACCAGCGAGAGGTCCTCGACCAGAAAACACGGGAACTGTGCGCCGTCGCCGCGCTCACATCGCTGAGCCGACTTCAGCAACTCGCCACGCACATCCGCGCCTCGCTTTTGGCCGGGGCCTCGCGGGAAGAGGTGCAGGAGGTGATCTTCCAGGCGAGCGTCTACGCCGGCATGCCGGCCACGCTCGTCGCGCTGCAGGAGATGCGCAGGATCTACGCGGAGCTTGACGGAAAGGCTTGAGGCATCCCGCTGAGCGCCGGGCCTCAACCAGGATTGCCGTGCGAGTCCGAGCACTCCGCCTCACAGGCTGTGACGTTGGTTTCGATTCACTGGCGTCAGTCAGCCATTGGTGAAATGGTTTGTATTTCTGCACCCGGCTGTGGTATTTACCGGTCGTTATTGACCACCTCTTTTTCTCGCCAATCTCGCGTAGCGGCTCGACCGCTCGAATTGCGACTTGGAGGTCGCCCTCGGGTGCTGCATGGCACTACATCGCGCTAGCCGCATCGGCACGAGATGTCGACGGGCTTTCGCAAAGTCATTGAGGCCACGAGGCCCCCCTTATCGTCCTTCGTTAGCCTCCCATTACCCGAAAGACCAACGGCCTTGCCGGCAACGGAAGAAAGGAGTCTGCACATGAGAAGCATCAGGTGGCTGGTTCTTGCGTCCGCTGTGGCGCTGTTGTTCGCCCCGGCCGCTTTGGCGGCCGAGACGGTCAACGTCGGGTATTTGCATACCCTGGCAGTGGACGGGCAGTTCTGGATCGCCATGGAAAAGGGGTATTTCAAGGAGGAAGGCTTGGAGATGAAGCCCATCGTCTTCACCTCCGGGGTGCCCTTGATGCAGGCGCTCTCCGGCGGCAGCGTGGACGTGGCCATCTTGGGCGCGGTGATCTCCAACTTCCCCTCCCAGGGTGTGGGAAAAGTCTTCCTGCTCAACGACATCGAGTTCGACACGGCCAAGCTCTATGCCCGGCCCGAGTCTGGCGTCTCGACGATCAAGGACCTCAAGGGCAAGAGAATCGCCACGGTCAAGGGCACCACGGCCCACGTCTTCCTCCACAATGCCCTGAAGGCCAACGGCCTGGACTCCACCAAGGACGTCGAGCTGGTGAGCATGGACATGGCCGGCGCCGTCGCCGCCTTCATCTCCGGCGCCGTGCCCGTGATCTCCACCTGGGTGCCCTTCGACGTCCAGATTCGGGAAAAGGTGCCTGGGGTCAAGCTGATCAGCTCGGCCAAGGAGTTCTATCCCGGCGCGGCCATCATGGGCGGTTGGGTGGCGGCCAACAAGTACCACGAGACCAAGCAGGAGGTCCTCAAGAAGATCATCAGGGCCTGGGCAAAGGCCAATGACTACCTCATGGCCGGTACCGCCGATGCGCTCAAGCTCATCCACGCCAAGGCCTACTCCAACATCCCCTTCTCGGACATCGAGGCGGCCTGGCAGGCCCAGAAGTGCGAGACCTCCAAGGATTGGGTCAAGCTCTACCGGGATGGAACAGCGGCCAAGTGGATCGGCCAGGTCACCCAGGTTTTCGTGGAGATCGGCTCCATCGGCAAGTGGGTGGACCCCAAGGAGTTCTTTGACACGAGCCTCTACCTTTCGGTGATAAAGTAGGCTGGGCCGCCGGGGGAACCGAGGCCGCCCAAGGTTCCTCTGGCCCCCGGGTGAGGTCCCAGGCATGAATCAGGAGCTTCAAACCCGATTGGATAGGAAACGCCACAAGGAACGCCTGGAGAAGGCGGGCTATCTGATAGCCTCCTTTGCCCTGGTCATCGTCGTCTGGGAGACGGCCCGGGCGGTGGGTGTGGTCAATCCCAAGCTCTTTCCCTCGGTGACGAGTGTGTTTGCCGCCTCCGTGTCGTTACTGAAGAACGGCACCCTCCAGGGCCACATCATGGCCAGCTTCGGCCGAGTGATGACTGGGTTTTCCATGGGCATCGTCGCGGCGGTGGTAATGGGGTTCCTGATCGGCTGGTTCAGGACCATCCGGATGCTCCTGGACCCGGTGATCAACTTCTTCCGGGCCCTGCCACCCATCGCGCTGATTCCGTTGATGATCATCTTCTTCGGCATCGGCGAGACCTCCAAGATCATCGTCCTCACCTACGCCTCGTTCTTTCCGGCCCTGGTAGTCATTTACCAGGCCCTGGTGGGGCTCGAGCCTATTTACATCCGGGTCGGCCGGACCCTGGGGGCGACGAACCTGGAGATCTTCCGGAAGATCATCCTGCCGCAACTGGTGCCCAGCATCATCACCGCCTGCCGAGTCTCCCTGGGCGTGTGCTGGGCGACTCTGGTGGCCGCCGAGCTCATCGCCGCCCAGAAGGGCATCGGGGCCATGATGGTCGAGGCGCAGAACTTCTTCCAGATGCCGCCCCTGGTTCTGGGCGTCGTGATCGTCGGCGCGATTTCCCTGCTGATGGACGGTGCCGTCCGCTTCGTCGAACGCCGTGTGACGGCCTGGCAGGAAAAGATAAGCTGAGACAGGTTCCATGAAGGGCATTTCCGTGGAGGACGTGGGCCTGACCTACTCCGGCCTGGCCGGGCAGGTGACGGCCCTGGAGGACATCAACTTCAGGGTCGAGCCCCAACAGTTCGTCTCGGTCATCGGGCCGTCGGGTTGCGGCAAGACGACCCTGATGAACATCATCGCCGGCTTCCTGGAGCCTACCCAAGGCCGGGTCCTCATCGACGACGACGTCGTCAGGGGCCCGGGCCCGGACCGCTGCGTGGTCTTCCAGCAGTATGCCGTGTTTCCCTGGCTGACCGTGCGGGAGAACGTCGAGTTCGGCCTGAAGCTACAGGCGAACCACAAGTCCCCGGAAGAGCGCCGCGCCATCGCCGACTACTTCATTGACCTGGTGGGCCTGAATGAATTCACCGCCGCCTACCCCAAGGAGCTTTCCGGCGGCATGAAACAGCGGGTGGCCATCGCCCGGGCCTACGCCGTCAATCCCCAGGTGTTGCTCATGGACGAGCCCTTCGGCGCCCTGGACGCCCAGACGCGCCAGTTCATGCAGGAATCGCTTCTGGACATCTGGCAGAAGGAGAAGAAGACGGTCATCTTCATCACCCACGGCGTGGAGGAAGCCATCTTTCTCTCCAGCCGCATCGTTGCCATGACCACCCGCCCGGGGCGGATCCGGGAAGTCATTCCGGTGGAGATTCCCTACCCCCGCCGGGCCGGGGTGCAAACCGATCCCGCGTTCATCAAGCTCCGCGCCCAGATCGACAAGATCGTCCGCGAGGAGTTTCAGAAGCCCCAGACCGCCCGCTAGCGGCGGGCATTCACCGGAAGGAGACTTGCGGCCTTGAAAGTGCTGGTTACCGGCGCCGCCGGGTTCATCGGCGCCTCGCTCATTCCCGCCTTGCTGGAGCAAGGGGCCGAGGTGTTGGCCTTTGACATCGTCCCGGACCCCTCCGCCCTGAGCCTCGTCAAGGACAGGATCGCCTACGTCCGGGGAGACCTGGCCGCGCCCGAGGATCTCTACCGGCTCATGCTCCGCCATCGGCCCACGGACATTTTCCACCTGGGCTCGCTCCTGGCCGGCCCCTGCGACGAAAACCCGGTCCTGGGTTTCAAGGTCAATTTCGGCTCCACCCTGACCCTGCTGGACGCGGCGGCCGCCCTGGCCGTGCACCGCCTCGTCATGACCAGCTCCATCTCCGTCTTCGGCAAAGACTCGACCGAGCCGGTCGAGGACGACGCCCCCAAGAACCCGGCCAACGTCTACGGGCAGACCAAGCTGGCCTGCGAGCACCTGCTGCGCTGGTACGCCCGCGAGCGGGGTGTGGACGCCCGGGCGGTGCGCTTCACCTGGGTCTTCGGCCCGGGGCGGACCACCGGCATCACCGCCCTGTATTCCTCGCTCCTCCTGGACGCCATCGCCCAGGGGAAGCCCCTGGAGGTGCCCAACCCCGAGGAGACCGGGGATTGGCTCTACATCAAGGACGCCGTGCGGGCCTTGTTGGCCCTGTTCCAGGCGCCTGAGGCCCCCCAGCGGGTCTACAACATTGCCGGCGGGGTCCATTCTATCCGTGAGGTGCTCGAGATCGCGCGGCGCTTCAAACCCGAGTCCCAGGTGGTCTTCCACGCCGGCGGAAAGCGCTTCTCGCCGTATCCCGCGGCCTATGACGACACCCCGGCCCGCCGCGACCTGGGCTGGCGGCCAGCCTACTCCATCGAGGCGGCGGTCAAGGAACATCTGGAGATCGTCGCGGCCCGGGCGGCCGGCCAGGGACGCTGACGAGTGTTCAAGGAGAACGATGATGCAGGAAGTGATGCTGGATTTCGGTGACGGCAAGTTGCGTGTGGAACTCCCGGATTCGGCGGCGGTGGTGCGCTACGGGAAGACCTACACCGACCCGCCGGCAGTGGATCCGGCTGCGGCCGTCCGCCAGGCCCTGGCAAGGCCCCACGGCTTTCCGCCGCTCAGGGAGCTGGCCGGGCCCGATAAGAAGATCGTCATCGCCTTCCCCGACCGGGTCAAGGGCGGCTTCCACCCTCAGGCCCACCGCCGGGTGTCCATCCCTATCGTGGTTGAGGAGCTGCTCAAAGGCGGGGCCAAGCTTCAGAACATCACGCTGCTTTGCGCCATGGGCCTGCACCGCAAGAACACGTTGGAGGAGTGGTACTGGTACCTGGGCAAGGAGATCGTGGACAGGTTCTGGCCGGATCGGATCGTCAGTCATGACGCGGAGGCGCCAGACCTTTGCGAATTTGGCCGCGACGAAATGGGCAACGTGGTGCAGTGCAATCGCTTGATTGCGGAGGCGGATCTGCCCATCGTCATCGGCCACTGCGCCGGCAATCCCTACGGCGGCTACTCCGGCGGCTACAAGATGGTCGTCACCGGCCTGGTCGGGTGGCGCTCCACGGCCAGCCACCACAATCCGGCCACCATGCACCGGGACGACTGGCTGGGCGCCTCAACCAAGCAGTACATGCGCCAGCAGTTCGCCTCCATCGGGCGGGCCATCGAGGCGGCCATGGGCAAGAAGTTCTTCGCCGTGGACGCGGTCGTCGGCCAGAAGTCCCAGGTCCTCGACGTCCAAGCCGGAGAGATCCCCCTGGTGGAACAGGCCACCTGGCCCCTGGCAGACCGGCGCACCAACGTCTTCCTGGACATGAGCGAGCCGGCCGACATCCTGGTCATCGGTCTGCCCCGCAACTTCCATTACGGCCCGGGCATGGGCACGAATCCCATTCTGATCAGCCTAGCCGTGGGCGGACAGCTCTCCCGCTGCTGGGGGGCCTTCCGGGAAGGGGGAGTGATCATCGCCCCCTCCATCTGCGACGGCTGGTTCAACGCCAACTGGTTCCCCTCCTACGAGGAGACTTACGAGGCGCTGCAGAACTACTGCGAGGCCGAGGACTTCCTGTCCTCGCCGGAGGCTGAACGGATCGCCACCGATCCGGAGTGGCGCTTCCGCTACTCGAATCAGTACACGTATCACTCCTTCCACGCCATGTCCATGATCAGTGGGGGGGCGGTGTCTGTCAAACGCACGACGGCCGTATTCATGCCCGGCGCCAAAGAACCCCAGTACGCTCGGGGCATGGGGTTCATCCCCACCCGGACGTTCCAGGAGGCCCTGGAACGTGCCAGGAAGCTCGTCGGTCAGGACGCCAGGATTCTCTGCACGCCGGAGTGCTTCACCGGCGGAGTGGCGGTGCATCTGCATCTGAAAAAATGAGGGAAGAGATGGACCCTGTGGGAATACTCGGCGCCGGTGTCATGGGCTTGACCGCCGGCCGCAGGCTCATCGAATCGGGCCGGCGCGTCGTTGTCTTTGATGTCTCGCCCGGGGCCGGGGACAAGGCTCGCCAAGCTGGTGCGCAGGTGGCGGCCAGTCCGGCCGAGGTGGCGGCCCTTTGCCCCATCGTCCTCATGTTCCTGCCCGGGCCGGTCCAGATCGTTGAGTGCGTCGCCGGGCCGACAGGC
>CAZXXV010000024.1:0-16914 GCA_964644725.1 uncultured bacterium | reverse complement strand
GCCATCCGCGCCAGGCCTGCCAGGTATAGCAAGAACCTTGCCGCCGGATTAGGGCACGATGGAGAGACTTGACTTCCAGTGGCCCGGGGGCTATAAAGCCGCAACGGAGGTGCGATGCTCAACGGCAAGCGTCTCGCATTCATCGGTGGCGGCAACATGGCCGAGGCCATGATCCGCGGCCTTCTGGCAGCCAAGCTTATGGCCCCCGACGACATGCTGGTCTCTGACGTCAGGGAAGACCGGCTCGCCTATCTGCAGGAGACCTACCGGGTCCACACCACGGTGAGCAACGCCGAGGCGGCGAGCAGGGCCGAGATCGTGCTGCTGGCGGTCAAGCCCCAGATCATGAGCCAGGTCCTGGACGGCTTGATTGACGTGGTCAACGGCGAGAAGCTGATCGTCTCCATCGCCGCGGGCGTCACGACCACCTTCATTGCCGACAAGTTCCCCAGCGCGGTGCGGGTGATCCGGGTCATGCCCAACACGCCGGCACTGGTCCTGGAGGCGGCCAGCGCCCTCACCCGAGGGAGCCACGCCACCCCAGAGGATCTCGAGATCGCCAAGCGGCTCTTCCGGGCGGTGGGCAAGGTGGTGATCGTGGACGAATCGCTCATGGACGCCGTCACCGGCCTCTCGGGGAGCGGCCCGGCCTACATCTTCCTCATCATTGATGCCCTCTCCGATGCAGGGGTGAAGGTCGGGTTGTCCCGGGACGTGGCCCAACTCCTGGCGGCGCAGACGGTCTTGGGGGCGGCCCGGATGGTCCTGGAGACGAAGAAGCATCCGGGGGAGCTGAAGGACATGGTCACCTCTCCCGGCGGGACGGCCATCGCCGGCCTCCACACACTGGAGCAGGGCGGACTGCGAACCACCCTCATGAACGCCGTGGAGGCGGCCACGCTCCGTTCGCGGGAGCTGGGACAGCGATGAAATCCACGTCCCGGTCCGGCCGATTCCAGAAGGACGCTTGATGTTCATCGCAGGCAATTTCCTGAGTGCCCTGGCCGGGGTATTGAACTGGGTGCTCTGGGCGTACATGTGGATCATCATCGCCCGGGCCCTCGTCTCCTGGGTGAATCCGGATCCCTGGAATCCCATCGTTCAGTTCCTGCACCGCGCCACGGAGCCGGTTCTGGCTCCCATCCGCCGCTGGCTCCCCACCTGGCGATGGGGGATTGACTTCTCGCCCCTCGTGGCCATCCTGGCTATCTACTTGGTGCAGGGGTTTGTGGTGTCCTCACTCAGGGATCTGGCCTGGAGGATGCGCTAATGGAACTGTCTCCGCTGGAGATCACGCAACGGGAGTTCGGCAGGAAGTTCCGCGGCCTGGATCCGGAGGAGGTCCACACCTTCCTGGAACAGATCGCGGAGGAGATGACCCGCCTCGTGCAAGAGACCACTGACCGGGCCGCGCAGATCCAACGTCTGGAGGCCCAGTTGCGGGTCCATCAGGAGCGCGAGGATTCGCTGCGCAACACCCTGATCAGCGCGCAAAAGATGACCGACGAGATCAAGGCCAACGCGACGCGCGAGGCGGACCTCGTCCTCAAGGAGGCCGAGCTGAAGGCGGAGCGGCTGCTGGAGCAGGCGCACCGAAAGCTTGCCCAGGTCCAGGCCGAGATCGCCGAGCTCGTGCGTCAGCGCGACCTCTTCGCCGCGAAGTTGCGGGGCCTTCTCAAGACCCACCTGGAGTTGCTCGACTTTCAGCCCGATCAACCTGGGTCCCCCGCGGAGCCGTCCAAGCCGGGGACCCCTGGGGTGCCCGCTACCGAGCCGCCCAAACCGGCGGCTCCCTCCAGGTGACGGCCAGCCGACCGGCGATCATCCAGGACGGCACCGACGTGCTCGTGGCCGTTCGCGTCCAGCCCCGCGCCTCACGGAACCAACTGGTCATCGCCGGTACCCAGCCAATTGGGCTGGGTGCCCAGCCAATTGCGCTGGGTGCCCGCGGCGAAGAGTTGGGTCCCGACAGCATCACCATCCGGGTGACCGCCCCGGCCGCCGAGGGCGCCGCCAACGCTGCCTGCCGGGCCTTCCTGGCCGATCTGCTGGGAATCGCCCCATCCCGCATCATCATCGCCCGCGGCGGGACGGCCCGCAAGAAACTCCTCTGCATCCGCGACGCCGACGTTGCGACTGTACTCGCCCGCCTGAAGTCCCCGAAGTAAGAGCAGGAACTCACAAGAATCCACAGATTACGCAGATTACATAGATTCTTCCGAAAAGGCTTCCCCGGGAAAATCTGCGCAATCTGCGAAATCTGCGGATAAGGATTTCCCTTGGAGAACCTCCGGAATCTGCGGTTGGCTATTTCGTCTGTTGTCGGAGGACCTGAAACTCGAAGAGGCCGGGGACGTAGCGGCCACCGACGAAGAAGGAGGCAAACCCCAGGCGCAAATGTTTGGCCCCGGGGCCGAGGGTGGGAAATACCAGCAAGCCCTCGCGCTGGCCACCAGGCGGGATCACCACGAACCGGCTGAGGAGGGTCGCCTGGAGGCTCTGGAGACGCGCGCCAGAGCCCTCCGTCCCCTCCATCTGCTGGTACATTTCCTCGTAGGAAACAGGACGCTCGCTTCGGCCATCCTGGGTCACCAGGGCAGCTAACGTCGGGTCGAACTGGACTTCGTCCGACGTCTGGTTGCGGATACGGAGCAGAAAGACCGTGGGCGGCGCCACCTTCCACATTTCCCTCGGCCAGGGGTATACGAGCCCTGGCCTGCCGGCGAAGTACTGCTCCACGCCCGAGGCGGGGAGCCACTGCACCGTCACAGCCGCGCCCCCCAGAGAAGCAATGATGGATTCCCCGACCAGCTGGTGGGTGGCCTGACTTTGGGGACTGGGCCGGACCACCACCTCGCCCTTGGGGGCAGTGGCACAACCCGCCAAGAGAAGGAGCGCGCCGAAAAAGAAAGCGCGGGCGACCCGCCCGCGCTCTCGGTGTTCCGGGAGTCGCGGCACCACGTCAGGCGATCCGCATGGCTCGCAGGCGCGCCACGCGTTCCTCGATCGGTGGGTGCGTGGAGAACAGATTCAGGATGCTCATGCCGCGCAGCGGGTTCACGATGAACAGGTGGGCCGTGGCCGGGTTGGCATCCATGGGCAGGGCCGTCGCCGCCCGCTCAAGCTTCTCCAGGGCGTCCGCCAGCGCCCAGGGTTTCCGGCTGATCTGGGCCCCGGCCGCGTCCGCCAAGTACTCTCGAGCGCGGGAGATGGCCATCTGGATCAGCATTGCTGCCAGGGGAGCCACGATCGCCAGGATCAGCATCCCGAAGATCCCGGCGGACCCGCCCTCGTCGTCATCGCTACTGCGACCTCCTCCGAACAAGGCGGCCCACTGGGCCATCCGCGACAGCATCATGATGGCCCCGGCCAGGGTCGCCGCCACGGTGGAGATCAGGATGTCCCGGTTCCGGACGTGGCCCAGCTCGTGGCCGATGACCCCTTCAAGCTCGTCAGGGGTCAGGATCCGAAGGATGCCTTCGGTGGCAGCCACCGCCGCGTGCTCCGGGTTGCGCCCCGTGGCGAAGGCATTGGGGGTATCCGTCGGGATGATGTAGACCCGCGGCATGGGGAGGCCCGCCCGCTGCGCCAGCCGCCGGACCAAGACGTGAAACTCCGGTGCGTCGGCCTCGCAGACTTCCTGGGCCCCATACATCCACAGGACGATCCGGTCGGACCACCAGTACGAGGCAAAGTTCATCAGGCCGGCAAACAGGAATGCGACCACCATGCCCTGCTCGCCCCCCACCATCCCACCGATCAGAATGAACAGGACGGTGAGAGCCGCCAGCAGGGCCGTTGTCTTGAGCGTGTTGGTCATCGGTCAGAACTCCTTCAGTGCAGCCTTTTCACAGTGCGCCGCGGCCGGCCGGAACACGCAGCCGCGATGCCAGGTCAGGATACGGGCGACATCACGCCCTGTCAAGCCCCGCCCCAGGTGGCAATCCGGGCACCCATTGCATATCGCCCGTTCGGGCGGCAATGGGTCCCGGGCGATCAGGCAATCTGGGGTTTCCGGTTGCCTGGTTGCCAGATTGCCGGGTACCCCCTGGGTGTGCCCATTTGCCCCGTCTCAGCCCTGCTCGATGGGCACATGCCGGACGATCCCCTTCCGGCCCACCGGCACCAGTCCCTCCGCACTCTCCTGCTCGTGCTCGAGATTCTTGAATTCCGCTTCCATCCGCCGGAGCATTTCCTGGAACATGTCGTTCATGCGCTGCAGCATCTCGCTCATGCGCTCGCGCATGTTGAGGATGACCTCGACGCCCGCGAGGTTGACGCCCAAATCCTTGGTCAATCGCAAGATCAACTCGATCCGCTCGAGGTCCTCCTCGGAGTAGAGTCGCGTGTTCCCGTCGGTTCGGGCCGGGCGGAGCAGACCCTCTCGCTCGTACGCGCGGAGTGTCTGCGGATGGATCTCGAACATATCCGCCACCACGCTGATCATGCATAAGGCACGCTTCTGCTTGGGCATAATCCCTCAGTGGCGGGCCGCGCACCACGGGCTGCTCGCCAGCGCCACGCCCCCAGGTTTCCTTTTCCGCTCGTCAGCCGCGGCCGCCCCGCGGATCGCTCGGATTCAGCCGGGCGAATTCACGCAGCAGTTCCTGCGACCGCGCATCCAGGTTTCGCGGAGCCACGATCTTGACCGTGACGAACTGGTCACCCTGCCCGCCGCCCTTGAGGTGGGGCACGCCCTTCCCTCGCAGGCGAAAGACCTGGCCACTGCTGGTCTCCGGCGGGATGTGCATCGTGGTCGTTCCGTCAATCGTCGGCACCTGGACCCGGGCGCCCAGGGCGGCCTCGGTGATCGTGATCGGTACCTCCACGTAGAGGTTGTCTCCCTTGCGTTCCAGCACCGGGTGCGGCCGAACCCGGGTGACGATGTATAGATCACCTGATGGGCCACCGTTGCGGCCCGGTTCTCCCTTGCCCTGGAGGCGCACTCGCGAGCCGGTGTCCACTCCCGGAGGAATGCGCACGGCAATTCGCTCGGTCCCGAAGGTCACGCCGCGACCGCCACACGCCGGGCAGGCCTCGCGACTCACCTTGCCGTTGCCCCCGCAGCGTCGACAAGCCTGGCTCGTCCGCAGGAGGCCGCGGCTCCGGAGTCTCCCGCTGCCGCCGCAGTCGGGACAGGCGTCCAGCGGGCTACCTGGTCGCGCTCCCGAGCCACCGCACCGGTCACACCGGGAGTGCTTCTGGAGGTTGATCTCCGTGGACACGCCATGAACGGCGTCCTTGAAGTGGATATCCAAGCTGTAGTGGAGATCTTCTCCCTTGCCGGGGCCTGAGGCCCTGGCGTGCTCCCGCTGGCCGAAGAAGTCCGAGAGGAGATCGCCAAGATCGCCGGACGCGCCGGACCCGAAATCGAACCCCCCGAAATCGAACCCCCCGAACCCTCCGCCAGGCTCGGGCCCGCGCGCTCCGGCAGCAAATCCCTCGGGGCCGAACTGATCGTACCGGCGGCGCTTCTCCGGATCGCTCAGGATCTCGTAGGCCTCGCTGATCTCTTTGAACTTCGTCTCCGCCGCCTTGTTCCCCGGATTGACATCGGGATGGTGCTTCCGCGCCAGCTTCCGGTAGGCGCGCTTGATCTCCTGCTGCGAGGCGCCTCGCGGCACGCCCAAGACACTGTAGAAGTCCCGTGTCGCCATGCCTTACACCCGTGGGCAGCAAGTCGCCTGGTCCATCACGCCGTCTCCACGGAGATGATCCGAGGGGTCGCCCCCGGTCGCCTGGGCAGCCGGACCTCCAGCACCCCGTTGCGATACGTAGCCCGCACACCCTCTGCATCCACAATCGAGGGAAGGTTCAGGCTCCGGGAAAATGGGCCGTAGCGCCGTTCCATGCGTATCAGCTGGTCCTGCCGGAACGCGGGATCGGGATGCCGCTCACCCCGGATTGTCAGGACGCCTTCCACGATCTCGATCTGGATCTGACTCTGCGGTATGCCCGGCAGTTCCACCAGGATGCGCAGGTCCGTCTGGGTCTCGCACACGTCCATGGGCGGCGCCCAGGCCCTTTCCACCGGCTGGACGCGCCCGGCCCCGTGGCCCAGAAAGCTCTCGAACAGCCGGTTCATCTCCTGCTGGATAGCTGCCAGGTCCCCGGACGGATCCCAACCCGGGCCCAGCCACGATTGCGTCCTCACACGCGGTTCCTTTCTTCCTCGGTCCCGGCCGGCCCGCACACGGCTACCGAGCGAACCGGCAGACAGGATCACCGAACCTCGATGGCAATCTTCTTCGGCTTGGCCTCCTCGGCCTTCGGTAGCGTCAGCTCCAGGACGCCATCCCGGAAGACGGCGCGGATCTTGTCCTGTTGGATGGTCGCGGGCAGCGTGAAGCTTCGCTGGAAGGCCCCATAGGCTCGTTCAATCCGAAGGTAGTTCTCCTGTTGCACGTCCTTGGCGAAGCGACGCTCGCCCCTGAGGGTGAGCGCGTTGTCTCGGATATGGATCTCGATATCCTCCCGGGACAGGCCGGGGAGCTCCGCCTTCATGACGATCGTCTCCGGCGTTTCGTAGATGTCCACGGCCGGCGACCAGGTGGAGGCGGCGATCCCCTCCTCTGCCCGCGAGCGGGAGAGCGTCTGCTCGAAAAGCCGGTTCATCCGATCCCGGATGGACAGGAGATCGCGAAGCGGATCCCACTTTACCACGGCCATGTGCGTTCCCCTCTCTGGCGGGGCCAGGCGCCACGATCCGTGTCCGGCTGGATGCGCGGCCACTCGCTCACTTCTTGTTCTTGCCGAGGTCTTCAAACTCCGCGTCCACGACGTCGCCCTCGGGGGCGGCCCCACCCTTGGCCTCGGATCCCTTGTCCTCCCCAGACGCGGTTGGCCCCTGCTTCTCCCGGGCCTGCTTGTACATGACCTCGGCCAGGCGGTGCGAGGCCTTGGTGAGCGTCTCCATGGCCCGGCGGATCTTGTCCATGTCCTCGCTCTTCAGCGCCTCCTTGGCGTCCGCCAGGGCGTCCTCGATGGGCTTGATATCGCTCACCGGGATCTTCTCCCGGTTCTCGTTCAGCATCTTCTCCGTGTTGTACACGAGATTGTCGGCCTGGTTCCTGGTCTCGATGTCGGCCCGACGCTTCTTGTCCTCCTCGGCATGCCGATCGGCATCTTTGACCATCTTGTCAATGTCATCTTTTGACAGGCCGGAGGACGCGGTGATGGTGATGGCCTGCTCCTTGCCGGTGGCCATGTCCTTGGCGGACACGTTGACGATCCCGTTGGCATCAATGTCGAAGGTGACTTCGATTTGCGGGACGCCCCGCGGGGCCGACATGATGCCGACCAGGTGAAACTTGCCCAGGGTCCGGTTGTCCCGGGCCATTTCCCGCTCGCCTTGCAGGACGTGGATCTCCACACTCGTCTGGTTGTCCGCCGCGGTCGTGAAGATCTCGCTCTTCCGCGTGGGGATGGTGGTGTTCCGCTCGATCAGCCGGGTCATGACCCCGCCCAGCGTCTCGATCCCCAGGCTGAGAGGCGTGACGTCCAAGAGGACCACGTCCTTCACGTCCCCCACCAGGACCCCGGCCTGGATGGCGGCGCCGCTGGCCACCACCTCGTCCGGGTTCACGCCCTTGTGGGGCTCCTTCCCAAAGAACTCCTTCACCAGTTGCTGGACCCGGGGCATCCGGATCTGGCCGCCCACCAGGACCACCTCGTCGATCTGGTGTGACTCCAGTCCCGCGTCCTTCAGCGCCTGGCGGCACGGGCCGATGGTGCGCTGGACAAGATCCTCCACGAGCTGCTCCAGCTTTGCCCGGGTGAGCTTGAGGTTCAGGTGCTTCGGGCCGGACGCGTCGGCCGTGATGAAGGGGAGATTGATTTCCGTCTCGAGGGTGGTGCTCAACTCGCATTTGGCCTTCTCGGCCGCCTCCTTCAGACGCTGGAGGGCCATGCGGTCCTTGCTGAGATCGATCCCCTGGTCCTTCTTGAACTCGTCCACCAGCCAGCGCATGACCCGCTCGTCGAAGTCGTCGCCGCCCAGGTGGGTATCGCCGTTGGTGGACTTCACCTCAAAGACGCCCTCTCCCAGCTCCAGGATGGAGATATCGAAGGTGCCGCCGCCCAGGTCGAAGACGGCGATCTTCTCGTCCTTCTTCTTCTCCAGTCCATAGGCCAGCGAGGCTGCCGTAGGTTCATTGACGATGCGCAGCACCTCTAGGCCGGCGATTTTCCCGGCGTCCTTGGTGGCCTGGCGCTGGCTGTCGTTGAAGTAGGCGGGCACCGTGATGACGGCCTGGGTCACCTTCTCACCCAAGTACGCTTCCGCCGACTCCTTGAGTTTCTGCAGGGTCATGGCCGAGATCTCGGGGGGTGAGTACTCCTTCCCACGCACCTGCACCCGGACGTCTCCGTTGGCGGCCCGGATCACCTTGTAGGGCACGAGCTTGATTTCGTGGCTGACCTCCTCGTACCGTCGGCCCATGAAGCGCTTGATGGAGAAGACCGTATTCTCCGGGTTGGTGATGGCCTGTCGCCTGGCCACCTGACCAACCAGACGCTCACCGTCCTTCGTGAACCCCACGACGGACGGGGTGAGACGACCTCCTTCAGCATTGGTGATAACCACGGGGTCGCCGCCTTCCATAACGGCCACCACAGAGAAGGTTGTCCCAAGGTCAATACCGATTACTTTCCCCACGGTTTTCCTCCTGGCTAAGTGATGTACCTTCAGGAAATAGCAATCAATGCGGATTCATACTCATACCGTGGATAATATAAAACTTGAGTCACCTCATGTCAAGTTCCTTTGAGGGTGAACAGGGCAAATCCAGTACATTTTCGAGTATTTCTCTTTTCCTTAACAGGCAAAGGTCCACCCGAGATAGATCCGATCAAATGGCTGCGCATCTTCTTGACACATGCGGCTATCTGTCCTTTAATGCAACCAACCCTGCTTTGTTGAGAAAGGCCTCGCATGACGAACAGCCGATGGTTCAAGGCGTTGACACTAGCGTTGTACGCATTGGCCTTCTTCAGCCTGGGCGTCTACGTCCATGGCGCCCTGACCAAGCTCCCTGCGACACGCTCGAGCCTTACGCGCAGCGCCCCTAGCCCCTTGCCCGCGTCGACATCCAAGGAGGCAGGCGCTGTGCCCGAGAATCCCTTCGTCCGGGTGGCGGAACTGGCGACCCCCGCCGTAGTGAACATCAGCACGGTCACGACCGGCAAGGGCAGGACCCCCACCGAGCTGTTCCGCCCCTTCGGCAACGATCCATTCTTCCGTGACTTCTTCGATCGCTTCTTCGAGGGGATGCCACGCCAGCGCCGGCAGACCAGCTTGGGCTCCGGCCTGATCATCGACAAGAGCGGGCTGATCCTGACGAACAACCACGTCATAAAAGACGCCGACGAGATTACCGTGAAGTTCGCCAACAAGCAGGAGGCCAAGGGCAAGATTGTAGGCACCGATCCGAAGACCGACCTAGCCGTGATCCGCGTCTCCACCAAGGAAGACCTGCCAGTCGTCGCGCTCGGGAACTCGGACACGCTCCACGTGGGAGAATGGGCCATCGCTATCGGAAATCCCTTCGGCCTGGACCATACCCTGACCGTCGGGGTGATCAGCGCCACGGGCCGCTCCGAGGTCGGGATCGCCGCGTATGAGAATTTCATCCAAACGGATGCCTCGATCAACCCCGGGAACAGCGGCGGCCCCCTCCTGAACATCCGGGGTGAGGTCATCGGCATCAATACGGCCATCGTGGCCTCAGGGCAGGGGATCGGATTTGCCATCCCCGTCAACATGGCCCGCAAGGTGATGGATGACCTCGTCAAAAAGGGAAAAGTGACGCGAGGGTGGCTGGGCGTCGGCATCCAGCCGCTCACGCCTGAGCTGGCCAAGGGCTTCAGCGTGAGCGCCGAGGAGGGCATCCTCGTGAACCAGGTGATGCCCAAGAGCCCTGCGGAGGCGGCCGGGCTGAAGACCGGGGATCTGATCCTGAGCGTGGACGGGAAGCCGGTGAAGGATCCCCGGGAACTACAGCGGATCATTGCAGAGACGGAGATCGGAAAGAGCATCGAGCTCACGATCCAGCGCGACAGGGCGAAGCGCACGCTGAAAGTGCAGGTGGGTGAGATGCCTGCCTCGTAATCCGAGCGATTCCCGACGACGCATGTAGGGAGCGACGCATGCCGGCACCTTCACGAGGCCATGGGATCGTGGTGGTTCTGGTGACCTGCCCCAGCCAGAAAGTGGGAGAACGGCTCGCACATGCCCTGGTACGGGAGCGACTCGCCGCCTGTGTGAACGTCATTCCGGGGCTCACCTCGATCTACCGCTGGGAAGGGAAGATCTGCCGGGATGCCGAGGCCCTCCTGGTGATCAAGACCCGCCGGACGCGGCTGCCCGCCCTGACTCGTCGGGTCAAGGCGCTCCACCCCTATTCCGTTCCTGAGGTCATCGCCCTGCCCCTCGCGGGAGGTTCGGCCTCCTATCTTTCCTGGGTGCACGACTCCACCGCCTAAGGCCTTCTAGCCAACGGCGCCCACACCACCCCTTTTGCCCCGCCTGAAGGCACGCCGTTTCGTTATCCGCACGCTCGAGGCGCGTCACCTCCCTCTGACCGCCCCGATGAGATGACGACCCCTTGCGCCTCCCTGTCCCCATTCTCCATCTTCAGGCGATCGGCATGAGGGAAGTCGAGGCCGTTCCATCAGACCAACGTGCCGGAATACCTTGACAAATGGAGAGGCAAAGGGTAAAAGAAACCGAATTTTTGTGCCCGCTTGTTCAGGGGCTCTCAAGGACGCCCGAGAGAATTCATCAACCCCCGTCGATCTGCCGGTCGGCAGGTCGTGGCGGAGGAAATTGATGGGGCTTCGGCAACATCCTGGACCCCTGGCCATCTTGGGTTTTGCCCTTTTTATTTCTCTTGTCCCTGGCTGCACGCTGATCCCCGTGCCGGGGCGTTCCTTCTCCGGGTACCCCGGGCAGGTGCTGACCGATCTTCCCGCCGGGTTAAGGCCGCCGGCGCGGGAATCACCCTCCTTCGCGGCTCCTGCTTCGGTGCCTGCGTCCCCGCCAGCGCCTATCGCGGTCCCAACCCCCTCACCTCTGGTCCTGGCCATGCAGCGCGCCGGCTCGCATTTCGAGCGGGGGCTCCAGGCGATGCGCAGCGGGAACGCGGATCAGGCCGAGTGGGAGTTCGACGCGGCCCTCGAAACGCTCCTCGATGTAAAC
The DNA here is from genome assembly GCA_964644725.1 of uncultured bacterium. Classification (GTDB taxonomy): domain Bacteria; phylum Methylomirabilota; class Methylomirabilia; order Methylomirabilales; family 2-02-FULL-66-22; genus 2-02-FULL-66-22. The sequence continues at coordinate 5,717 of CAZXXV010000024.1, read as the reverse complement.
CTCAATGGCCAGTTGATGACCCGGCTCCTGGGGACGACCCGGCTCTCGGCTTATCCTCCCTCTCCATGGCTTGGCGCCCTGGCAAGCCCCACGCGGACGTTCACTCACGTAGGGACGGCCCGGCTCTCGGCTTACCCTCCCTCGCCATCGCTTGGCGCCCTGGCGACTCCCCCGCGGACGTTCACTCCGGAACCATCCACGCCCGCCGACGCAGAAGAGCCCACCTTGGAGGCGCCAGCCCTGCTGGGTCCGGAGGATCTGCAGGCCGTGACCGAGCCACAGCCGGAGGAGGTCGCCCCGCTGCCGGAGCCAGATACTGCCAAGCACGATATTCCCGTCGTCTTCAACGACCAGGTCAAGACCTTCGTCCACTACTTCCAGACCCGGAAGTGGGGAGTGATCACGCGTGCCTTCGAGCGGTCCAGTCGGTACCTCCCCATGATGCGGAAGATCTTCCGCGAGAAGGGATTGCCAGAAGACCTGCTGAATCTCGCCTTCATCGAAAGCGCGGTCAACCCCCGGGCGACCTCGCGCGCGAAGGCTGCGGGGATCTGGCAGTTCGTGCCGTCCACGGGACGATTGTACGGGATGCGAAGTTCCTGGTGGCTGGACGAACGTCGGGATCCCGAGAAATCCACCCGTGGCGCGGCGGAGTACTTGAAGAATCTGTATAACATGTTCGAGTCGTGGCCACTGGCCCTCGCCGCCTACAATGCCGGTGAGGGAAAGATCCAGGCCGCTATCCAGCGCCAGCGGACCCGGGATTTTTGGAGATTGCGCCTTCCCAAGGAGACGCGGCTGTTCGTCCCGGCCTTCATGGCCATGACCATCATCTCCCGCGAGCCGGACCGCTACGGGTTTGCTCCGCCTGCCGAAGAGCCGCTGGAGACCGACACGGTTTCCCTGCGCCACCCGACGGAACTCACCCTCATCGCGCGGGCTGCCGGGACGACGGTCGAAGAGATACGCGACCTGAACCCCGAGCTGATCCGTTGGGCCACCCCACCCGACCTGCCCAAGTACACGGTACGCATCCCGGCCGGTCGCCGCGACGCATTCCTGGAGGCGCTCGAGCAAATTCCCCCCGCACAGCGCGTCACCTGGATCCGCCATCAAGTTCGGAAGGGCGAGACCCCGGCGGGCATCGCCAAGCGGTACGGGATGGATGTCCAGGTCGTTCTGGAAATGAATGGGCTCCGCAAACGGCAAGCCGTGAAGCCGGGCACGACGGTGCTCCTCCCGGCCTCCGCGGTAGGGAGCGGTGTCGCGTCTGCGACCGAGGCTCAGCAGGCCAGCCGCCCGACTGCCCGCCCCACGACCTCCGAACGCTACACAGTGAAGAGAGGCGATACGTTGGCAAGGATCGCCCGGGCTCACGCCGTATCCCCCAAAGACCTGCGCCGCTGGAACAACCTCTCTCGGGACACGGGACTCCGGCCAGGGCAAACCCTAACGATCCACCGACCACACCAGGCCGGTGTGGCCAGCGCCGCTGGAGCCAGGGCCGGTGCGGACTCCCGGACGGCGTCAGCTGCCCCGGTGACGAAGCGCTACATCGTCAAGCGGGGGGACACCCTCTGGAACATCGCCCGCGCTCACGCCGTATCCCCAGAGGACCTGCGCCGCTGGAACAACCTGTCCCGGGACGGGGCTCTCCGGCCGGGGCAGGAGCTGAAGATCAGGTCTCCCGCATCCTAGGGTTGTGGGCCTCCCGATCCGCTGCCTCCTCTACCACGAGCCTGACCTACCCATCGCATCTCGATCACTTCACGCCGGATCAAAGTAACGGGCGCGTGTGCCGCACTTGGAACTCTGAAGCGCAGAGGAGCCAATGTTTCTTCACTTTGGAGTGCCAAGCACCCATCGAAGCGTGCACCACTGCCCCTCTGCCCCTCGGCCCCTCGGCCCCTCGGCTCAAACAGGAGGAGACCTCATGACGAAGATCGAGCGAGTGCGGGCGGCACTGGCAGGCAAGCCGGTGGACCGGCCGCCCTTCAGCATCTGGTATCACTTCGGGAACCAGCACGCTTCGCCGGAGCGGACAGCCCAGGTGCACCTGGAGTTCTTCGAGGCCTACGATCTGGATCTCCTGAAGGTGATGAACGACTATGACTATCCCATGCCGGAGGGCATCGAGATCATGACAACTCCGGATGATCTCAAACGACTCGCCCCGCTCGACGTGACGCGGACACCGCTGGGCCGGCAACTCAAGGCGATCGAGCTGATCTCGAAATCGCTCAAGGGAAAGGCCCTCTTCGTGGACACGGTCTTCAACGCCTGGAATACGGTCCGGCGCAACTTGGTCAAGGAGGCGATGGCGCCCCTGATGGCGGAACACCCGGAGGCGCTGGAGGCCGCCCTCCAGATCGTGAATGACAACCTCATCAAGTACGCCCTGGCCAGCCTGGAGCGGGGGGCCGCCGGGATCTTCCTTTCGGTTCCGGCGTCCGCCGAGAGCGTCACGCCTGAGCAGTACGCCCGGTTCATGCGTCCCTTCGACCTGGAGCTGCTGAACGCGGTCCGTGGCAACGGTGAATGCCACATCCTCCACGCCCATGGGGAGAAGCTGTACCTCGACCAGATCCTGGACTATCCGGTCCACGTCCTGTCCTGGGCCGATCTGAACGGCGACCCCTCCATCGCCGAGGTCCGCCGGCGGACCACCCTCACCCTGATGGCCGGCTTGGATCACATCAAGTTTCCCTACGTTTCGGCCCGCGCGATTCGTGAGCAGGTCAAGGCCGCGCGGACCCAGGCGGGCAATACGAAGTTCATTCTGGCCCCGGGATGCTCAGTGCCGACCTACAGCTTCCCGCCCCTGATCAAGGCCGCGCGGGACGCCGCCCGAGCGTGAGCCAGGGGGAGCAGAGGAGCAAGGGTGCAGAGGAGCGGAGGAGAAATGAACGCGCCCGAATCCCCAGGCTCCTCTGCTCCTCAGCACCTCTGCTCCTCTGCTCCTCTGCCGCTCGGTGTCCTGGCTCGCTGAGCGTGTACCTCTGCGGGATGATCGGCTCAGGGAAGACGGTCATCGGTAAGCGGCTGGCGGCCAGAGTCAGCCGTCCGTTTCTCGACCTCGACCGGGAGATGGACCGCGAACTCGGGCGGAGCTTCCTTGACTTGGTCCGAGAGGAGGGCTGGCTCACCTTTCGAGAGTTGGAGTATTCCCTGTGTCGCCGTTTCGCGAATTTCGAGCGGGTGGCCGTCGCCCTGGGAGGCGGCACCGTCCGCTACGCCTGGAACACCGACATCCTGCGCGGCACCGGCTTCATGATCCTCATCGAGGCGGATATCGAAGTCCTTGCAGAGCGGGTCCGCCATGCCGACCCACCCCGCGTTAACCCCGGCGTCTCCCTTGAGGAAGACCTCCAGCGAATTTAGACCACGGCAGGCCACTCGTACCGGCAGACCGCCGATCTCATCTATCGAGCGAACGCCGGGAAGGAGATCGACGTGGAGGTCAGCGAACTCCTCGATCTTCTCGCGGCGCGGGGAATAGTCTGAGCCTGCTCTCCCGATGCGTTCCGGGCCCCTTGCCAATCCCCCCGCGGGTGCTGTATAAGTCAGGGCGATGCTTCTGACCGCGCGCCGCGAGGTGATGGACGCGCCCCGAGCGACCGATCCGTTTCTGGGCCGGGGCATTGCTCTGCTGGCCTTCGCGCTCCCCCTCGTCCTCCTTCCGGCCGCCTCCGACTTCTACACCGTCCCAAAGATATTCCTCCTCCATGTGGCGATCCTGCTTGGACTGTTGCGGGTCGCCGGGCGCGTGCCGGGCAGCAGAGCGCAGGTTATCCTCACCCCTCTCACCTTTCCCCTGCTGGGCGTCCTGGGAGTCGGCCTCCTCTCCCTCCTCGGCGCCGCCTTCCCGTGGGCAGGCATCGAGGCGGCATGGAGGCTGTGGAACGGCATCCTCCTCTACCACCTAGCGGTCCTGGCCCTCACCCCGGCCTCCGCCCGGCGGTGGTTCGTCGGCGCCGTGGGTCTTTCCATCCTGCCGGTCGCGATCTACGGAATCCTCCAGGCGATGGGCTTAAATTTCCTTCGCCTTGCCGTGCGGCAGGTCCCTGTCTCCAGCCTCGGCAACACCGGATTCGTCGCCGAGTATCTCGTGGCCGCTCTCCCCCTCGCCTTGGCCCTTGCAGCGAAGAAGGACAACGGGCGCTGGTGGCTCTTCTCGCCCGCCGTCCTCCTGGGGGCCATCCATCTACTGCTCACGCAGAGCCGCGCCGGATGGCTGGGCGCGGCCCTCGGCGGAGGTATCTTGCTCCTGGCGCCCTCCTCTCCCCTCCGGAGCGATGTGGCGCGAGCGCGTCTCCGCCGACTCGCGCTCTCTGGCCTCCTCCTCGCTGTCGGGACGGGCCTCCTCATCCCTGACCTGGGCCCCGCATCGCTAGCGCGCCTTCGATCCATCGTTGACCCAGGCCAGGCCACGGCGCGGGTGCGCCTCCTGATCTGGCGCGGCGCGCTGGATCTCGCCGCGCAACACCCCATCCTCGGGGTGGGCCTGGGGAACTTCGAGTTCGCCTACCCCGAGGTGCGCAGCGTGGAGGAGTGGCGTCTTTCCCGGCGGGATGTCGTGGACGACGCCCACAATGAATACCTCCACGCGATGGCGGAGACGGGATTGCTCGGTCTCGCCGTCTTCCTGTGGTTCCTTTTCCGCGCCGCCCGATCCGCACGGGATCTGCTTCGCTCGCCGGAGACGCGCGAGGAGGCCCTTCCGCTCATCGCGGGCCTGGCAGGCCTCCTCCTCTACGCCGGGTTTGGCTTCCCCTTCAAGGACCCGACCAGCGGTGCGTACTGGTGGATGTTCCTCGGGTATCTGTCTGCGCTGGGGTGCAGGGAGGACGCGGCCGCGGCGCGCACGGTCCCTCTGGCCCTAACCCGCTTTGCGGCGATCGCCCATTCTGCGCTCGCCGTCCTTCTGGTCTTCGGCACATTCTTGGCGGACCTTCACGTCCGCCGGATGCAGGTGTTCAGTCGCCAGGGGAGGGACAGGGAGGCGGAGGCGGAGTATCGGGCGGCACTCCGCTTGTACTTTCCCCTCGCCTGGACTCACCGCCTGCGATCCCTCGTCCATGACGACCGCCGGATGGTCCCACTCCTGGTGGCGGATCACGAGCGCAGACTGCGCTCCAGGTCGAACGATGCCTGGCTTCTCGCCGAATTGGGTGGCCTCTATGGGATGCTTGGGCGATTCGCGGATGCCAAGGTCGTCCTGCGCCAAGCCCTCGCTCTTCGACCGGACCTCTCGTTTGCCCACGAAAACCTTGGGACCGCCCTTCTTTTGACCGGCGATATCCAAGGAGCGCTGGGTGAACTGGACTTGGCGACGCGGCTCGATCCCCTCAATGCACGCCCTCGCTACAAGCTGGCCGTGGCGCTGTATCGAGCCGGGCGAAAGGATGACGCCGAGGAGCAATTTCGGCGAGCCAAGAGCCTCGATGCAGCGTTGCCCGAATTTCTCCAATCGGGTCGGGAAGAGAAAAGCCTTTTAAATCCATGAGTTTTTTCTTGATTATTCAAGGGGTTTATACTAGCGTATGCCGCGAAATCGGCACCCAGAACAACAGGAAGTTCCTAACATTTTGTTTTTATTCTATTTCATAAGACACCGTATATCGGCATGAGCGTTGCATTCTCTATGGGCTTTGCACATAACTTGCTGATTCTTATACTCAAAAATTTGTCCAACGGATGGCCCGAATGCAAAAACG
>CAZXXV010000023.1:11245-17253 GCA_964644725.1 uncultured bacterium | reverse complement strand
ACAAGCTCAGGGCGAACGGCCATTGAAATGGACGCTATGTTAGCGCATATGCCCACACGGGGAGAGGGAACCCAGGAGGGCGTTGGAGCTACGAGGATGACCCGATTCTGGCGCACGCACTCCGTGACGCTGATCACAGTCTTCCTGCTCTTGCCGGCCCTGGCCGGGTTCTTCGGCCTCTTTTTCTATCCCATGCTGCTCACCGTCGTCCTGAGCTTCCGTCCGGAGGGACAGACGGTCGGGTGGACGCTCGAGAACTACACCCGGTTCCTCCGCGATCCCGATGGCCAGTGGGTTATCCTTCTGACCTTCATCCTGGCCCTGGGCTCTACGGCCCTGTCCGTCCTGCTGAGCGTGCCGTTAGCTCTGATCTTGCGTGAGAAGGTCAGGGGGCACCGGTTCTACCGCCTGATGGTCCTCGTCCCCCTGGTGGTACCAGGCCTGATCGGCGCCCTCGGCCTGTTGCTCTTCTGGGGGACACGGGGGTGGTTCAACCTCTTCCTCACACAGTTGGTGCCCTTCGTGCAACGCCCGGTGGCCGTGAACTACACCGTCCACGGCCTGATCATGTTCTACGTCTGGCTGTACTTCCCCTACACCTGCATCACCACCCTCTCATCCCTGGAGTCGCTCGACCGGAGCATCGAGGAGGCCGGGGAAGTATCCGGGGCCACCCGCTGGCAGGTCCTGCGCTACATCGTCCTCCCGCTCATCACGCCCGGGATCCTGGCCGGGTCCGTTCTGACCTTCATGGCGGCCTTCGGGGCCTTCAGCGTCCCCCTGATCGCCGGCGGCAACTACCGGCCGCTGGCGGTGGAGATCTACAAGCAGATCGCGGTGCCCATCCCGGCGCGCTGGTCGGCGGCCAGCGCCATCGCCATCGTCATGGGCGCCTTGCAGGTGATCTTCCTGAGCCTGTACATGCGGTTCGTGCGCCGCGCCGGAGGCGCCGGAGGACCGCGATGACGCTGGCGAGGGCGTATCTCCGAGCCATGTGGGACGCCAAGCTGATCCTGGCGTACACCATCCTTCTCAGCCTCACCATGTTCATCCTGGCCCCCTTCGTGATGATCGCCCTGCGTTCGGTGGGCAAGGGGTGGTTCGGCCGGCTGTGGCTGCCGCCGCAACTGACCCTGGACTGGTACCGGTGGGCGGTCGAGGTGGGCAACATCCCTGAGGTCATGAAGAACACCCTGATCATCGGGGTCATCGCCGTGGTCGGCAGCACCGTGATCGGCATCTTCGCGGGCTGGGCCTTCGGCCGGCGACAGATGCCGGGCAAAGAGGTGCTCATGGCCGTCATCCTGCTGCCGCGGATGATTCCACCCATCACCTATGCGCTGGGGGTGGCCAAGATCTTCTACACCCTGGAGCTGGTGGATACCTATCTGGGCGTGGCGCTGGCTCACGTTTCCGTCTGCGCCCCGTTTGCCATCCTGGTCCTCTCCGCCACCTTCGAGGGGCTGGACGAGCGGGTGCTGGAGGCGGCCGGCGTCTGTGGCGCGAACACGATCAAGCGCTTCTTCTACGTGGTCCTGCCCCTGATCATGCCCGGGATCCTGGCCTCCATGATCTTTTCCTTCACCCATTCCTACAACGAGTTCACCCTGACCCTGTTGACCTACGGCCCTCACACCGTGACGCTGCCGATACGCACCTACCTGGCGGTGGGGGATGGATACTGGGAGATCACCAGCGCCATGGCGATGATCATGGTCGTCCCGTCGCTCGTCATCCTGGCCCTCATCCAGCGGCGGGCCGAGCCGGAGAAACTGGTCGGTGGGTTCAAGGGAGTGTGATGCATGACGGACGCCATGATCGAATTCCGTGACGTCACGAAGCGCTACGGCAACCTCCTCGCCAACGATCACCTCAGCCTGACGATCCGGCGGGGCGAGCTGATGACCCTGCTGGGCCCCTCGGGCTGCGGCAAGACCACGGCGCTGCGGTGCCTCACGGGCTACGTCCGCCCCGACGAGGGGCGCGTTTTCATTGACGGGACGGACGTCACCGATCTCCCCACCCACCAGCGCGAGCTGGGGATGGTGTTCCAGAACTTCGCCCTCTTCCCCCACATGACGGTCCACGACAATGTCGGGTTCCCGCTGATGATCCGGAACCTCCCCAGGGCCGAGCGGGACGAGCGGGTAGGCCGAGCCCTGCGGCTGGTCCGGCTGGAGGGGTACGAGTCCCACTACCCCCGACAGCTCTCGGGCGGGCAGCAACAACGGGTCGGGCTGGCCCGCGCCCTGGTCTATCGGCCCAAGGTGCTGCTTCTGGACGAGCCCCTCTCCAACCTGGATGCCAAGCTCCGCGAGGAGATGCGCTTCGAGATCAAAGAGGTGGTGACGCGCCTCGGGATCACCGCCATGTACGTGACGCACGACCAGGGCGAGGCCCTGGCCCTGTCGGACCGGGTGGCCATCATGAATCGCGGCCGGCTCGAGCAGGTGGGCACGCCGGAGGAGATCTACGAGCATCCGCAGTCCCGGTTCGTCGCCGAGTTCATCGGCCTGTCGAATTTCCTAGAGGGTCACGTTCAGGCCGTGGACCGCGACACGATGGTGGTTGCCGCCGGTGGCCTGCAGGTGACCATCCCTGCCCTGCCAAACGCAGGCCCAGGCCAGCGGGTCCTGCTCTTCCTGCGCCCCAACGAGATCGAGCTGCTGCGCCCCGACGATCCCGGCGGGACCAATGTCTTTGACGCACGCGTGGAGAAGGCCACGTACCTGGGCGACACGATGGACTACCGGCTGGCATTCGGCCAGGACCTCACGCTCCGCGTCCAGACCGATGCCCACCGACGATTCGGCCAGGGGCAGCGGGTCCGGCTCCGCTTGCCGCGCATCCGTTGCTGGGCAATGACGTCAGGATAAGAACGTTCGGCAGTACGACTGTTCGGCTGTTCGACCGTTCCCGAACAGCCGAACTGCTGAACCGCCGAACAGTCGAACGCTTTGATGACAAGAGGACCCATGTCTGCGCACACCCAGATTCACTTGGCCCATCTGACCAAGGACGAGTTCGCTGCTGCCATGCAGGCAGAGCGCTGGATCCTTCTCCCCTTTGGGGCGGTGGAGCAACACGGGCCGCATCTTCCTCTCGGGACCGACCTGTTTTACGCGGAGCACGTCTGTGCCGCGGTGGCGCGACAGATCAATGGGCTCGTGGCGCCCGCGCTGCCCTATGGCGTCTGCCGGACCATGCGGAACTTCCGGGGGACGATCTCGCTCACCCCGGCCACCCTCGAGGCCGTCGTACGAGAGGTGGTCGGGGAGTACATTCGCCACGGGGGCCGGAAGTTCGCCCTGATCACCGGCCACGCAGAGTCAGGTCAGATGGAAGCCATCCGCGAGGCCGTCCTTCCCCTGGTGAACGCCGATCCCGGCCTCGTCGTCCTGGCCATCGGGCCGTATGACTTCCTGGATCCCATTCGGCGCGAGGCCGACTTGGTGGGCCAGGACGGCCACGCCGGGTCCATCGAGACCTCCGAGATGCTCGTCGTGGCGGAAGAGATGGTCCGGATGGACCGCATCCCCAAGGTCACCCGGCCGCGTCTCTCCCAGTTCCGGGTGATGGGCCATCCCGAGGTGGAATATCCAACCGGTGTCCGAGGCGACACCTCCAAGATCTCCCGCGCACTCGGTGAGAAGGCCGTCAGCCATGTCGTAACAGAGATCGTGCGCCTGCTGGAGCGAATCGACCGCGATGGCAAAGAGTGGTGAGCCGGGAGGGAGCATGACCAAAGGACGAAAGAGGCCGTTCCCGTGGCGCCAGTGCGTGCAGGCCGGATTGCTCGCCGCGAATGCCGCGGTCCGCCGGTTGGCACCGCGATCAGGGCAACGCGTGGTGCGCGGCCGGGAAGCCGGCTACCGTTCCTGGGACCCCGAGGTCATCCGCGTGGACGTGGCGGCGGAGCGCGCCATCATCGGCGTCCTCCGGCGCCGGGGGATCCACGGGACACTGCTATCGGAAGAGGCCGGGGAAACGCGGTTGGGGGAACGGCGCGGCGGGTCCGATGCGCGGGGCGAGCCGGTGTACGTGATCCAGGATCCGTTCGACGGGAGCCTCCTGTATCGGCGCGGGATCCGCGCGCACTGGTTCACCGCCCTGGGAATCTATGGGCTGGATGAATCACCCAAGGCCGCCGGGGTGGTAGATCACATTACCGGCGAGATCGTCCTGGCCGACGCTGGGGGCACCATCAGGCTCGCCCGGCCTGGCGCTCGCGCGATGCCGGTCCGTCCAGCAGCGACCACGACCCTGGACGGCGCCTTCCTCGAGACCTACCTGATGAAACCGCCGTTTCTCTATCCGACGGCAACCGCCCTGCGTCCCCTCTTCGAGCGGGCCAGGTTCATCCTGCCCAACGGTGGCCCCAACGGCTTCGCGGACGTGGCCTGTGGACGGATTGACGTGTATTTCGCCTGGAACGAGGCACTGACTGAAGTCTTCTCCGCCATCTACATCGCGGAGCGTGCGGGATGCATCATCACCCACTGGGATGGATCCCCCGTGCGGTTTCGCCCGGACATTCATGCGGTGTACAGCCTGGTGTGCAGCGCCAACCCGCGCCTGCACGAGCACGTACTCCAGGCCCTCAGGGGCATCACGCCCCCGAAAGGACTCACGCCATGAGAATCGGCTGCATCTGCGGCACGTTCAATCGCTCGTTCGATGCCGGGGCCATGGACCAGGTGCGCTTCCTCACCCGCTGTGCCACCGACCTCCTGGTGCAGGGGGTTGAGCTCCAGGACATTCACTTCCCCCAGACCCGGCCGGCCTACCTGCAGATGCTGCGCCGGACCGCCAGGGACCTCAACCTCACGATCATCGGCATCGGGGTGCACAACGACTTCGGCCGGGTGGACCCCACCATTCGACAGAGCGAGATGGTGAAGGTCAAGCAGTGGGTCGAGGTGGCCGAGCAGCTCGGGGCACCCCTCGTCCGGGTCTTTGCCGGCTACCCCGAGGGCGACCCCGCTCAGAGCGGGGCGCGCTGGCCCGCCATGATTGATGCCCTGCGCGAGGTCGCCGCCTTCGCCGGCCACGCGGGCGTGCGCCTGGGCCTCGAGAACCACAACCATGCCGCCTTCACGCCCACCGCGGCCGAGTACCTGCGCGCCCTGGAGGAGGTCAAGTCCCCCCACCTGGTTCCCCTCCTGGACACGGGAAACTACACGGACGGCTGGCCGTCGCTGCAGAAGACGCTCGGGATCGCGGCGCACGTGCACGCCAAGTTCTGGAAGGTCGCAGCCGACGGCTCCGACGAGAGGGTGGACTATGCCAAGATCATCCCGGCCCTACGGGCCGCCGGTTACGACGGCTGGGTGAGCTTCGAGTACGAGGCGGAAGAGCCCGAGGCCACCGGCATCCCCCGCGCCCTTGCCTTCCTCAAGCGGATGCTAGCCGCCGGCTAACAGGGGCTGAGCCAAAGAGAAAGGGCCCCACGGGGCGCCGTCGCCGAAGCTTCTTGGCCACGATCCCTGTAACAAGAGGAGAGGTGTAGCATGGGCATTTCTTTCAACGCCGAAGAAATGTTCGAGATGGCGGAGCGAATCGAACGGAATGGGGCGAAGTTCTATCGAACCGCAGCAGGGGCGATCTCCGACGCCTCGGTCCGCCGGCGGTTCGTGGACCTGGCCGCCTGGGAGGACGAGCACGAGAAGACCTTCGCCGCCATGAGGGCGCAGCTCACAGCCGAGGAACGCACGCCGACGGTGTTCGATCCCGATGAGCAGAGCGCCTTGTACCTCGCGGCGATGGCCGATCGCCGCGTCTTCGACGTCAGCACCGAGCCAGCCAAACTCCTGACCGGCAAGGAGACGGTAGCGGAGATTCTCCAGGCAGCCCTCGAGCGGGAGAAGGATTCGGTCGTTTTTTACACCGGCATGCTGGACTACGTTCCCAAGCGGCTCGGGAAAGACAGAATTGAAGGCATCATCAGGGAGGAGATGGGGCACATCGCCCTGCTCAGCAAAGAGCTGCGCGCGTTGAAGCAGTAACTA
>CAZXXV010000023.1:0-11145 GCA_964644725.1 uncultured bacterium | reverse complement strand
GCAGGCCTCGATGCGTACCGTCTTAGGAGATGAGTCCCATTAAAGCGGGTACTCCGCAGCTCCCGACCCTCCGGTTCGAGCCGTTGCAGGCGTCGCGGGACAGCCAGGCATTTCACCCCGCACCCAGATCAATCAGCCGCGATGTGCGACTTGAGCTTGCACTTGACGAGTGCAAGCGAGCAAGCTGTCAATCCTGGCGCAGATTGCATCCCGCGACCGTGGCCCTTCGAATGGGATCCTGTTGATAAAAAGCGCCGGCGGGAACTTGACCTTATCCCTCACTGCCAACCGGAATTCCTCGTTGACCACACCCTCAAAGCGACGGCTATCCAGATCGGCCACGAATCGGTCCATGTCCAGGGCGATTTCCTCGGCACACCTGAGGAGTTGCTCCCGCTCCAAGCGCTGCTGGGCGCCAAAGAGGCGATGGTGCATTTCGCAGAACTTCCCCTGTGCTCCGGCCGCTTCGGCGGCCTCGGCTGCCGACTGGGCCTGGGGGTGTGAGTGTCTGAGCAGATAGTGCCTGTGTACCAGCATGACCTTGTCGCCATAGCCGGGGAGGATTTGGTTGAGCAGATCATGCAACTCAGCGCAACGACCACACTGATAGTCACTGTACTCGATGAGGACAACCGGCGCCTCCCGCGGACCCAACTGCCAGTCGTGCTCGGTGACAGGCGCCGGTTTGGGTGTATCCGCCAGCTTGTTTAGCGCACGCGCGACCATTGCAGGGTTTGGCAGGCCTGCATCGGGCCCCGGCTCATACACGCGGCGTATCAAGCCTTCGTCGTCAATGACGAACAGGGTGGGCAAGATCGCGCCATCGTCAGAGCGCACCCCGTACAGGCTCGCCGTTCCACCAGCGGGTTGCGAGTCACTCAAGAGCGCAAACTCGATACCCTTCTCTCCGGCCAACTGTCTCAGGGAATCTTCCGGGGCATCCGACACACCGATCACTTCTGCAGCCTGCCCTGCGAACCCTTGGACCCGCTCCTGGTATCTGGCAAGCTGAGCGGCCAGCTCTTCACCGCATGGGAACGGGAAGAAGAACAGCACCACGTTCTTTCCCCGTTGCCCTGCCATGGAGACCTTGCGCCCCAGATTGGCGGCAGGCAACAAGAAATCCGGGCCATTGATGCCTGGCTGCAAAGGGGTCGGCATGCGAGGCTCCTTCAGAAGACCTTCTGGTTGTCCGCATCACGCCAGCTTCCGCCTGCCCGCAAGGTGCTCTCCGGGACAGCCCACCTCCTCCAGCCATCTCACGTAGCGCGCGTGAATCTCACCGGCCAGCTTTTGGTTGCCCTGGAGGACGTCTCTTGACTCCTTCGGGTCATCCGGCAGGTGGAACAACGCGGGCTCTACAGGGGCACGCGCGGCACCGGGGTCTGTGAGCTTGTTGATGAACATGGCCGCACCGCGCACTTCTTGGTCGTACTTGCCGGCGTAATGCAGACACCATCCATCTTCCGTCACGATGGCACACTTGGCCAAGATTGGCGTGTGATGTATCAGGGTGTTCGAGCATACGGCGATGTCTCGAATCTTGTCCGCCTCCCCGCGCATGACGGGCATCAACGACTTGCCGTGAATGGTTTCGGGCTTGAATTGCCAATCCTCGGTATAGAACACCCCACACTGCAGCGCCTGGGTCTTGGATTGACCACCGATCGTTTCCGTGGCCACCAGCCCTTCCATCTCCAAAATGGTCGGCATCAAATCGGGCGCCTGGACCAATGCGCCGATGTGTCGTCCCGCGCTTTGCCCGGGGAGACGGATCATGAGGGGGGTCGCTCTGACTTCGGCATACATCCTGATGGCTTCGTAGTATCCCTTCCCCGGCGTTATGAGTGACTTGCCAACCAGGCCATGTTCTCCGAAGAGATAGCCGTGGTCGCTCACAAAGATCACCGCGGTATCTTCGGTCAAGCCCAGCTCATCTATCTTGTCCAGGAGCACGCCGAACCAGTGATCCACCAGGCTCGACTCGGCCATGTAGAGCGCGCCAGAATGGTTCAACTCCTCTTCCGTGAGGAAGTTCTGCCAGAAGTCGTAGTGGGGATAGATCACCTCCTGGCCGCGATAGTCCGGATCGTACATGTCCACGTACTTCTTCGGTGCATCCCAGGGCTCGTGCGGGTCGAAGAGATCTATGTACAGGAAGAACCGATCCTGCTCCTGGTTGTCCTCCAGCCACTGGCAGGCCGCTTTGATCGAGCGCGCAACGAAGCGATCCTCCTCCGACCGCCAGGAGGCGCTGGTGCGGAGATGGTTCCGCAGAATGAAATCGGGGCTCCGCAGCTTGTGGCTGTCGGCTGGCAGCCGCACGGTCTTTGGGGCCGTCCTCCACTGGTCAGTCTCCTGCCCCCGGATCCACTCCCAGGCGTCGAACCCCCGACAGTAATTAAACCCCATCTCGATCAGGTGCGGGTTGTCGGCGATCATCTGGGTGACGATCCCTGAGGCGCTGAGAATCTGCTGAAGGGTCACGCTGTCAGGCGGTAGTGGGCACCACTCATGATCAATGAAGCTGAAACGGCCGCTGATGATATCCAGACGATTGGGAATAGTCGGGAAGGAGCCCAAGTAGGCGTTGTCGAACACGAATGACTCTTGGGCGAATCTGTCCAGCCGAGGGGTCTTGACTGGCGTCGGCCCGTAGCAGGAAAGGTTATCGTGACGAAAGCTGTCTGACATGACCAGGATGGTGTTCATGACTGGGGTCACCTCGTCCGATGGGTCTGTGGTGTCCTGCTATGGACGTTCAGCAGAACTTCGGGTTTGTCGTGACGACGTTGCCTAGCTGCAGGAGCGATCATGCCCGTCCTTCCTGCTTGATGCACACCTGCCGCAGCTCCCGTATTCTGTCAAGCTGCAGTGGCTTCCATAGCATCTCGCTCGATAAGCCCCCAGATGTGTTTCGTGAGTTTAATGAACTCGGGCCGCTCCTGTGTCTCCACACGCGGGCGTTCCAAAGGATTCGTGATCTCTGCCTTCACGCGTCCCGGCCGCCGGCTCATGACGACGATTCGATCCCCCAAGAAAACTGCCTCGTGAATGTTGTGGGTGACGAACAGCACGGTGCGCCGCTGGTTGGACGGCAGGCGCTCCCCCCAGATGCGAAGCAGCTCTGCCTGGAGAATGGTGCGAGTCTGGGCGTCCAGCGCTGTCAGCGGTTCATCCATCAGGAGCAGGTCCGGGTCGTTGGCGAGCGTGCGCGCAAGGGCGCATCGCTGGCGCATTCCACCCGAGAGCTGGTGCGGATACTTGTGTTCAAACTGTTTCAATCCAACCAGCTCGATCAGTTCTCGGGCGATCTGCCGCCGCTTTTCCTTCGCCACTCCTCGCGAGCGCGGCCCGAATTCCACGTTATCCTGCACGGTCATCCACGGAAAGAGCGCGTAGTCCTGAAAGACGACCCCCAGCTTGGGATGAGGGCGACCCTGCACCGGCTGACCATCAATCGTCACGCTCCCGCTGCTGCTCTGTTGCAGGCCGGCTACGATGCTGAGCAAGGTGGATTTGCCGCATCCGCTTGGGCCAACGACCACCAGGAATTCGCCGGGCTGCACCTGGAGAGTGATGTCCTCGAGGGCAATGAATTCCTGCCGCCCTCGCGGTTCGCCGAATATCTTGGTCACACCTTCGATGCGTACGCTGGCTCCCACGGCGCTTCCTTCCTGTTGTTGATTCTGCGGAGACCTTTCGATCCCAGAGCAAATGTCACGAGAGCGGACCCGAGATCCTTGCCGCGCTGCACCCGCCAGGGCCTCGATGTTGGCGATGCTCCGCAGGGGCACCGGTACGGTGCCCCTGCGCTCCAGAACGACGAGGCGTCTTCCAGTATGCCAACGCCAGACCTGAGCGGGTCACTGCTGCTTCTTGGGCAGCTCCCACTTGTCCGATTCCCAGATTGGGTAGCCTCGTACATCCTTCGCATCCTTGGCCGTGAAGGCCGAGGCATCCGGGAATTTGACCCGCTCCCAGGCTTGCTTGGCCAGAGGGGCAACCGGGCCGATGTTCTTCAGCATCTCCTTCCACGTCACGGGCTTTTCGATCAACTTTGCATTGGTCGCCAGCACCGATTGATCAACCACTGCGCGGAGGTCTCCCTCCGTGAGCCAGCACCAGCCCCGCCGATAATCCAGGTCGTGTAGCCAGATGTCCTTGGCCACCTTGGGGTCAAGCTGCCACTGTTCCTGGGCCAGGCGAGCCACATCCTCGGGTGGCATCTTGGCCAGGGCCTGCAAAGCCCTCTGCTGTGCCACCAGGAAGGCCACCACTGCCTTGGGAGAGGTCCGCACCGCCTTGTTCGTCACTAGCCAGAAGTTGCGGTGCAGGTAAAACCCCTCGGGGTAGTAAGGCGACTTCTTGATGGCCGGCAGCTCTAGCCCAGCACCCTTGCCCAACGGGCCATCGTAGTTTGCCTCGGTGTAACCGTAACTGTTGAACAGCCCGGTATTCAGTTTCTCAATCTGGCCCCTCAAGTAGGACGTCTCGGTTGTCGTCCCAGCCGCAAGTCCTTGTGGGGGCACTGCCCCTTGGATCAGAGCCTTGATCCCAACTGCCTCGATACCAAGTGTTTGATAGTCCATCGTCCCGAAGAGGGCCTGCAGGCTCAGGTCGAAGAAGAACTGGAGATCGGTGGCCAGCAGTATTCCCACTTTCTTGCCCTTGAGATCCTCGGGAGTCTTGATGGGAGAGTTGGGTGGCAACGCCAGAACGAACTTGACACCGCCTTCGGCCATGCTCAGGACGTGGAATGGTTCGCCCTGCGCGATGCCTATGAGGGTCGGGGTATTGCCGACGCTGCCAATGTCCAACTTGTCACCGGTCAAGGCTTGGCGAATTGGGGGGCCAGCGGCGAAATCTTGCAGGTCCACCGTGATCTGCAAGCCCAGCTCTGTGCCGGCGGCCTCAATGAGCTTGTCCCGTCGCATCAGCTCCGTCACTGGCGTCATCCCCTGTGCCTGGGGGATGCGCCCGACACGGAGCGTCACTTTCTCCAGTGGCGCTCCCGCGCCGGCCGAAGAAGTGACCGCCAGCTCCGCACCGATCAGGACCATTGCGATCAAGAGGATGAAGAATTTGTAGTGCCTTGCACCAAGAGCCGACAGCGTTTTGTTTCCCATCTCCCTTCTCCTTCTGTTGACTTGGTGTGGATCATAGCGACTCTGCGTTAGGATCGATCACCGGAGACATCAAAGTATCAGCCAGCCTCCACCTCCTTATGTTCCGCGTGCCCAGGGCGTCAGCCGTCGATACAGCGCACCGAGCAGGCGATCCGATAGCAACGCAAGCACGCCGACGGTGATGATGCACGCCACAATGTAGTTTAAATTGATGGAATAGGCATAGAAAATGTACATCATCTGGCCTAACCCGCCGCTTGCACTCTGCGTGGCCCGTGAGCCCGAGGCCAGTTCGGCCGCGACAACTGCTATCCAGGCGCTCCCCATAGCCAGGCGAGCGCCCACGAGGAGGGACGGCAGCGCGGCCGGGAAGAACACTCGGCCAAAGAGCGTGAGGCGTGAAGCGCCCAGGACGCGGGCGACATCTATCAGATTTCGATCGATGTTGCGGGCTCCTGTGATGGCGTTAACCGTCATCGGGAAGAAAGCCGCATACGTGACGATCGAGATGACCGCAGCGTCTCCGATGCCCAACCAAAGGATGACGAGCGGAATCCAGGCATACGGTGCGATGGAGCGTAACGTATGCACCAGCGGTCCCAACCACCCATCGAGTGCGGGCCAGTAACCCATCAGTAAGCCCACGCTGCCGCCCAGCACCGTCGCGAGGACGAACGCGGTCAGGATACGTTCGATGCTGACCAGCGCGCCAGTTTGCAGACTGCCCTTTGCCCAGAGCTCGATAAAGGCCTGGAGCACTCCCACTGGCGTGGCAAACTGCGGGCCTCGCGGCCAGCCAAGGCTCAGCCCGTACCACAACAGCAACAAAGACAAAGGCAACAGTGCGCGCAGGGCAAAACGAGCGCCAGCCAAGTCAAGGGGTTTGATCGCGATCGTCCGCCGCACGGCTGTACCCGGCTCCATCCGGCTACTCCCCGACCTTCAGTCCTACTCTCCACGGTGTCAGGCGGCCTTGAAGCCAGTGCAAGGTTGTATCCAACACGTACCCGCACACCCCTATGTAAACAATCCAGGCCAGCACCAGCGTGGCGTTCCCCAATTCCTGGGCGTAGCCGACCGAGAACCCCAGGCCATTGGGGGCCCCGATCAATTCGGCAACGATCAACGCCATCCACGAGTTGCTGGCGGCGACGCGCGCACCCGTCATGATATCTGGTACTGCTCCCGGCAGAATGACGGTGAGAAGTATCCGCCAGCGCTTGGCTCCCAAAACCTTGGCAGCGCTGGTGAGGCGAGGATCCACGTGGCGAACACCAGAGGCGCTGTTCAGGACGAAGGGAAAGACCGCCGCGTAAAAGATAATCGCCATCGGAAGGGCGTTGCTGATCCCAAACACAACCAGCAACACGGGGATCCAGGCGATCCCGGAGATCGGCCGGATCATCTCGACCAGCCAATCGAACACGTCGGCCACCCAGCGGCTCAACCCCATGCCGACTCCCAGGGGGATACCGATGCCGGCAGCCAACAGATAGGAAAGCAGAAGGCGTTGCCCGCTGACGGCAACGGCCGCCGTCACCTTTCCCGTGGTCAACAACTTGAGCGCAGCGGCAGCCACCCTCTCCGGCAGTGGAAGCAGGTATGGACGGGCAAGCCACGCGCTGGCGGCCCACCAAATGACCACCACCAGGGCCATGGTTCGTAGATACGTGAAGAAGATGGAGCGCGTGATACCCTGGGCAGAGATCATCAGGCCCGTCCCCGGTGTTTGGGATGACCTTCTGCACGTCTACCTGGCGCGTCCAGGCTCTGTGCCACGCTGGCTGTCGGATTGTTCAGGATCGAGCGCAGGACCAAGGCCGCCCCACCCATCACGCAGGCATCAAGCTTGAATGCGGAAAGGGTGATCTTGACGCCTTCGCGCACCGTCGCCAGAGCGCGTGCATTCACCTCTGCCTGGGCTCGCGGCAAGATGTACGGACCGGCCAGGCCCAACACACCGCCCAGCACCACCAAGCTGGGGTTGAACGCATTGATCAGGTTGGCGACGCCGATCCCGAGGTAGCGTCCCACCTCGCCTAACACGTCCAGCACGGCTGGCTCGCCCTGCACGGCGGATCGCAAGACGTGTTCCATCCGAATGGCGTTTGGCTGGCCTCCGACTTCGTCCAGCGCCAGCAGGCCCGGAGCATGCCCCTTGGCCGCCTCCTCGCGCACGCGCTGGAGAATGGCTCTGGGGCCGATCAGAGTCTCCCAGCAACCCCGATTGCCACAGTTGCATTGACGGCCGTCGGGCTCAATGGTCATGTGACCGACTGCCCCAGCATTGCCGCCCATGCCCCGCAGCAGCCTGCCGTCAATCACCACCGCGCCGCCCAGGCCCACGCTTGCGCTCAAGTACAGAAAGTTGTCTGCCTGCTTGGCCTCGCCCCACGTCTGCTCGGCCACTGCAGCCGCCTTGGCTTCGTTTTCCACCGCCACCGGCACACCAAAACGCTGTACCCACATGTCACGCAGCGGCACGTTTCTCCACCGCAGGTTGGGCGCAAAGAGCAAGGTGCCCGTGGCTCGATCCACCAGTCCCGGAACTCCCAGGCCAATGCCGAACAAGCGGCACTTGCAGGCTGCCGCCCGAGAGATCGCTTCATGAACCAGGCGCTCGGCCTGCTCCAGCACCTGGGGCTGGGGTGGGGGGACAGGCGATTTCCCGTTGTCGGCGGTTTTGGTTTCTTGCCGCCAGACAACGTTCGCTTTGAGATCGGTGAGCGCCACCGAAACGAAGTCCACGCCGATCTCGGCCCCGATCAGCCGGCCGCCGTCCGGGTCAAGGTCTATCAAGGTTGCAGGGCGACCAGGCCGCGGATCCGACAAGCCGCTCTGTTTGACGAAACCCCATGACTGCAACTGTGCGATCAGACTGCCGACAGTGCTCTTGTTCAAACCGCTCATGTCAACCAGGTGAGTTCGCGACACCGGTTGGCCAGCCTCCCACAGCTGGTTGAGGACGATCGCCAGGTTACGCTCGCGCACCCAGTTCTGGTAGCCGGTCTGGTAACGCCGTGTCATCACCAACCTGCCAGGGCGTGAAAGGTCGGTTTCAACGCCGGATAGAGGGAGCGGTACATGGGGTGAAGCTCTCCATAGCGCCCCACGTTCTCAGGGATAGGTGATGTGGAATCTGTCACGCGCACCGTGCGAGATACGGCTTCGTCCACGCTGGCAAACACGCCTGCTCCGACAGCAGCGAGCAGAGCTGCCCCATACGCTGCGCCTTCGGTGATGTTGACCAAGACCAGCTCGGTTCCAAACACGTCGGCCTGGATCTGTCGCCACAGGGGGCTGCGTGCGCCGCCACCGGAAGCGCGCACCTGCTGGATGGGCACTCCCAAATCCTTGATCAATTCCAGACTGTCACATAGGCCGAACGCCACCCCCTCCAGCACAGAGCGCACGATGTGGCTCTTGTGGTGTCGCACCGTCAGCCCCACAAAGGCCCCGCGTGCCTCCGGGTCGGGGTGGGGCGTGCGTTCTCCCGTCAGGTATGGCAAGAACAAGAGGCCGTCGCTGCCCACGCGCGCACGCGCCGCCTCGCGTGTCAGCAAGTCATACGCATCGTCGCCCGTGAGCAGCGCGGTCGAACGCTCCGGCTCCCCCAGGCTATCGCGCAGCCAGCGGAACGAGCCGCCGGCGGAAAGCATCACCCCCATCAAATGCCACTTCCCGGGCACCGCGTGGCAAAAGGCGTGCAACCGTCCTTGCGCTTCGGCAGAAAACGTCTCCGAGTGCGCGAACACCACGCCCGAGGTGCCGAGCGTGACTGAGATCACGCCAGGCTTGACGATCCCGCTGCCCACTGCCTGAGCCGCCTGATCGCCGGCACCACCGACAACCGGCGTGCCGGCCTTGAGGCCGGTCGCTCGGGCCGCCACCGCGCCGATCCTCCCAGACACCTCGGGCGACTCGGTGCAGCGCGGCAACATGTCGGCAGAGATCTCGAGCGCGCTCAACATCCGTTCCGACCAGCGCCGGTGCGCCACGTCCAGCAGCGATGTGCCGGAAGCGTCCGACACCTCCGTGGCGTATTCGCCGGTCAAGCGGTAGCGAACGGAATCCTTCGGGAGTAAGAGATGCGCCGCGCGCTCATACACTTCCGGCTCGTTCTGACGCACCCATAGGATCTTGGGCGCAGTGAAGCCCGGGAGCACCGCATTGCCGGTCAGCTCCAACAGCTTGCCCAACCCGCCGACTCGATCCGTGATCTCGGCGCATTGCGGGCCGGTCCGTTGATCGTTCCACAGGATCGCCGGACGCAAGACGTGGCCTGATTTGTCCATCAGCACTAGGCCGTGCATCTGGCCGGTCAGCCCCACCCCGGTCACGTCTTCGCCCGTCAGCCCGGCCTGCTTCAACGCCCCCTGGATGCTGGCGCACGCACCTTGCCACCAATCCTCCGGGGCTTGCTCGGACCACAAGGGCCGAGGCGTGGAAAGCGGATACTCGGTCGTGGCAGAGGCCGCCACGTTGCCCGCCTCGTCAATCAGCAGCGCCTTGGCGCCCGTCGTGGAGATGTCCAGACCCAAGAGGTAGGCCATGCGTTCTCCTATCTCTCCAGCGCGGGCAGGGGGCCCAGCTTCTCGGGATGAGGCGCTCGCGCGCGGATCAAGTACGCCTCCAACCAACCCCGTGCCTTGTCAGGGTGCTCGGTGGCCCACAGGACCTTTTCGTGATCCATCCCATTGATGCGGTCGTTGGCCGCGCGCAGCGCGTCCATGCTGTTGCGCAAGGCCACGTCTACCGCCATCCGTTCCGGGTTGAGGTCAATTCCGAAATAGCCACGATAGCCGTACATCTTGAGCACGTACAGCGCAGCCTCAGTCTGTTCCGGGCTGATGACACCCACGTTCAAGTCCTGGTCATAATTTCCCAGGGGCTGGCTGTTCCAATGCGAGTGAAACAGGCGGCCGTACTCCATCACCAGGCTGAAAGCATACGCCAGGTCTTCAAACGCCATAAGCATGTGTCCAACCTCAGGGTTCATCCCTACCAGGGCATGCCCCTCGCCCAGTAATCTCTTGTTGATCGGGTTCTGGAGGAGCGCTTCTACCTTGTGCCCCAACAACAGACCCTCGGGAGTGGTTCCGTACAGGATGTGTCCGCGAGGTTCGTATGGTTTTGGCTCGAAGGCCACGCGAATGCCGGGCACAGCGTCCATCGCTTCGGCCAGGCCTTCCGCAAAGCGATCGCGGGCAGCGCAGAAGTTCACGCCGAAGGGGTTTTCGTAACCATCGATACCGGGCCAGACGACGCAAAAGTCCGTTTCCAACTCCTTGTTCAATTCAAGAGCGCGCTTGGTGCGCTCAATGGCCATCCGGCGAACAGGAGGCAAAGGCGAGCTGAGCGCTCCCCATTCAAAGTCCGCATCGAAGAATAGAAGGGGGATAACCGTCACAAGTCGAATTCCGGTGTCCCGGACAAACCGCTTCCAGACCTCCAGGTTGGCTTCGTTGATCTCGTTGGGATAGTGAGCCTCCATGCCTGCCAGACCGTACTTTTTCAGCTTTTCTGCAATCTCCAATCGGGCCGGGATATCCAGCGGGGGCGTATATCGATCGTGAAACCGCCCGCCACCTGGAGCGAAAAACCAGATCCCAGCCGAGAACTTCAGTTCCACTTCAAAGGTTTGCATGTGCTCAATTAGTTCTTTGTGGCTGCGTCGTACCGCCTGCGGTCGGCAATCTATCCATCCCATGGCGCTTTCCTTTCTACGCGGAGTTGGTTTGTTGAATGCCCAAACTAACTAAAAATCTATTTCGCGATTTCCCTATGTCAATGGGTTCGGTTCGCTTTTATGAAACAAATCTGACAGGAACTAGCGGGAGCTTTCCGGTGTTTTCCATCCGCTTTTGGCGGCCTTGAACCTCCAAGACTCTTCAACCCCCAAACCGGTTGTCGCATTCAGGCCGCCTGCTCACGGCCAATTCTTTCAGCCGTACCGGGACCCGGCGCCGAAACCCTGCCCGGCCTGCCTGTACTCGCCGCGCGGTGGAGCGAAGAT
>CAZXXV010000022.1:0-17604 GCA_964644725.1 uncultured bacterium | reverse complement strand
CGCCTGCGCTACCTCAGCGATGTAATGCCCCCGAACGTGACCACGCTCATGTCCAACCGGATGAGCCTGGAGGAGTGCCTGCGCCGTTCCGACGCCCTGATCGGTGCCGTCCTGATCCACGGGGCCAAGGCTCCCCGGCTCGTGACACGGGAGATGCTGAAGCTCATGCGGCCCGGGGCCGTGATCGTAGATGTTGCCGTGGACCAGGGCGGCTGCTGCGAGACCACCCGTCCCACCACCCACAGCGATCCGGTGTACACGGTGGATGGGATCATCCACTACTGCGTGGCCAACATGCCGGGCGCCTTCGCGCGGACCTCGACCTTTGCCCTCACCAACGCGACCTTCCCTTACGTCCAGCAGCTTGCCGACAAGGGGTGGATCCAGGCGGCCCGGGAGAACCCCGAGATCGCCAAGGGCCTGAACGTCGTCCGCGGGCACGTCACCAACCAGCCCGTGGCGGTCGCCCACCACCTGCCCTACATGCCGTGGACCAAGGTGGCGCCGTAGGGGCCGCCTACCAATGGAAAATGGAAAACTGACAACTGATAATGGTCAACGGGGGACCATCCGACCCGCGCGATATACCGTGCGGTCAGGCTACTTTCACGCCGGTCTGGACGTGAGAAGTTGGGGAACAGCCCATCCGCCTGGCCTCAGGGCTCTTGGCGGCGGGTGAACGGAAGGAGGTCGAAGTCGGTGTCGTAGGAGACCAACTCCGTGAGACCATCGCGGTGCATGAGGGCGGCGTTGTAGGTGTCAATGAAGTCACAGTTATGACGGTTCCACAAGACCAAAGCCTCGATCAAGATTTCCTGGTTTGTCACTGAGAGGTTCGGGGTGTTGAGGATCTGGCCGACCTTTTCGATCACCACGGATTTGGGAAGTTCATAGTAAGAAAGCAGGGTCCAAACGATTTCGGCGATGACAAGTTCCGAGGTCCGAAGGGTTATCGAGCCGGCAACGGCCTGCTCAAATAGCCGCCGACACCGCTCGAACTTGGCGGGATCATCCCGGGTGAGGAATCGCAAGAAAACGTTGGTATCTACGAACCGAACAGGCATCAGCGGCCCCGGCTTACGGCGCGTCTGGCGATTTGTCGTCGGACCTCATTGCGCACGACGCGGAAGTCCAGCGGTCTCTTTCCAGCCGGGCTTTTCACCGAAGCAGCCGCATCCAGAATCGTGCCCCGCAGTGGATAGAGGATGGCGTGATCGCCTTCCATCACGAGGACAACACGATCTGCCGGCTTCAATGCCAACGAGTCCCGGATAGTCTTTGGGAGGGTCATCTGGCCCTTGGATGTGATCACCGCGATAGGCATGGCGAGCCTCCTTCCCTTGGCAATGCAGTATGCCTTAAGTAAGGAGAAAATGTCAACAGCTTACTTTTCGGAACTTGGAAGGCGATTGGGATCCGGGACGCCATGAACAAGAGTGGGGCAGGGGAGCTCCAACAGCGACTCGGACGGGCACGGCGCGTGGCGGTCCTGACGGGCGCCGGGGTGTCGGCGGAGAGCGGAGTGCCGACGTTTCGAGGGGCCGATGGGCTGTGGCGGAAGTACCGGGCCGAGGACCTGGCGACGCCCGAGGCGTTTCGCCGGGATCCCAAACTCGTCTGGGAATGGTACGATTGGCGACGGCAGCTCATCGCCAGGTGCCAGCCGAACCCGGCGCATCAGGCCATCGCCTTCCTGGAACGCCGCTCGCAGGATTTCCTGCTGATCACGCAGAATGTGGATGGGCTGCACCGCCTCGCGGGAAGCATCCGGATGGTGGAATTGCATGGAAACATCTGGCGCGTCCGCTGTCTGGAGGAGGGGAAGACTACGGAGAATCTCGATGTGCCCCTGCAGGCTATTCCGCCTCGGTGCGAGTGCGGTGGGCTCCTTAGGCCCGACGTGGTCTGGTTCGGAGAGGCGCTCCCGCCGGAGGCCCTGCAGGAGGCATTCGATGCTGCGGAAAGCTGCGACGTGTTCCTCGTAGTCGGAACCTCGGCGGTGGTCCAGCCGGCCGCCTCTCTGCCCATGGTCGCCCGGCGGCGCGGCGCCTACGTGGTCGAGGTCAATCTGGAGCCCACTCCCCTCACTTCCCTCGCCAACGAGTCCCACCACGGCAAAGCCGCCGAGATCCTCCCCCGTCTCCTGGCATTCGATTCCGCATTCGGGCACCCTTTGGGTGTTCCGCAATCCGCATTCGAAGATCCAGGTGGACCGTGTTCACCCTGAGGTTGGCCAGCGGCAAAGAGGCTCGGGTCCTGGCCGGGCACCCGTGGATCTACCGGAACGAGATCGCCCGGGTCGAGGACGAGGGGGAACCCGGCGCGATCGCCCACGTCCGGGACGGTCGCGGCCGGTTCCTGGGCCAGGCGATGGTGAACCTGAGATCCCAGATCGCCGGGAGGATGCTCACACACGGCGAGGAACCCACCAATGCAGCCTTCTTCGAAGACCGCATCCGCGAGGTGGTGGCGCGCTGCGGCCGCACTCTGCGCGGGCCGGATGCGTGCCGCCTGATCTTTGGCGAGGCGGATCACCTTCCCGGCCTGATCACCGACCGCTACGGCGACCTCCTGGTCGTCCAGATCCTCACGGCCGGAATGGAGCGGGTTCGGGAGGCAATCCTGTCGGCTTTGCGCGAGGCGATCCAGCCCCGGGCGATCTACGAGCGGAACGATGCGTCCCCGCGGAAGTTGGAAGGCCTGGAGCTCCGCAAGGGCTTCGCCTGGGGGGAGGGGGAGACGGGCGTCTGGATCCAGGAGGGCGACCTGAGCTTTTTCGTGGAGGTGGCGGAGGGGCAGAAGACCGGCTTCTTCCTGGATCAACGCGAAAACCGTCAGGTGGTCAAAGGGCTAGCGGCGGGCCGGGATGTCCTGGATTGCTTCTGCTACTCTGGAGGGTTTACCGTAAGCGCGGCGGCTGGCGGGGCAACTTCGGTCATGGGGATCGATCTTTCAGCCGAGGCGATCGCCTGGGCCGAGCGATCCGCAGAGCAGAACGGGTTGTCGTCCCGATGCACATTCTCGACCGCCAATGCCTTCGACGCGCTGCGGGCGTTCGACCGGGAGGATCGACGCTTTGGTCTGGTGATCCTGGATCCCCCGGCCTTCACGAAGGGAAAGGAAGCCCTGGAGGGCGCGCTGCGCGGCTACAAGGAGATCAATCTCCGCGCCATGAAGCTGCTCGCCCCCGGCGGAATCCTGGTGACGTGCTCCTGTTCGTACCACGTGGATCCCCCGATGTTCCTGGAGATGCTCCGGGCAGCGGCCGCGGATGCTCACCGGGAGTTTCATCTGCGGGAGTTTCGGACGCAGGCCGGGGACCACCCGATCCTGCTGGCCGCCAGGGAGACGCAGTACCTGAAGTGTGCGATCCTGGAGGCCCTGATCTGAGCCGAAATCTTTCACCGCCAATGCGCCTCTGGCGGACAAGGGCGCCAAGGCATGAATCTGCGAAATCCGCGTAATCTGCGGATCAATCGGGTCCTGGGTCGAGCGACGCATACTCTGGCATAAGGTCTATCAGGATGGCGAAGAGTTCGGTTCCCTGGCGGTGCGGCGTGTGCCGGAAAGAGCTGAGGGGGACGTGGGCCGTCCTGACGCGGAAACCGTTTCCGATCTGCTCCAAGTGCCGACTGATGGTCCATCACGGATGCTTGAGCCAGGACAATCCGCCCATTTGCCGCCGCTGCGCGGGGGTGAAACCAGAGACACAGGCTGATCGCTGATGGCTCTTGGCTGATAGCTCATGGCTGAATGCCGAATGCGGAATGCGGAATGCGGAATGCGGAATGCCTCTACGGTTTGTTAGGTGATCCAATGGTCTCAGCGGGAGAGGGCATGAGGGAGATACGATGAAGCTGCATGTGCACGACACGTCTGACGCGATGGCAAAGGCGGCGGCGGAGACCGCGGCGCGCATCCTCCGCGACGCGATTGCCAAGAAAGGACAGGCCGCCTTCATCGCGGCGACGGGGGTCTCCCAGTTCGGCTTCCTGAAGTATCTGGTGGCCGCCCCCGACATCGCGTGGGAGCGGACAACCTTGTTCCATTTGGACGAGTACATCGGGTTTCCGGCAGACCACCCCGCCAGCTTCCGACGCTATCTCCGCGAGCGGCTCACCAGCAAGGTGCCTATCGGGACCGTGCATTTCATCGAGGGGGATGCGTCGAATCTCCAGGCGGAAATGGATCGGCTCAATCGCCTTCTGCCGTCAACGCCCATTGACGTGGCATTCGTCGGAATTGGTGAGAACGGGCATCTGGCGTTCAACGATCCCCCGGCCGACTTCGAGGTCGAGACCCCCCTCATCATTGTCAATCTGGACGAGATATCCCGGCGCCAGCAGTTCGGGGAGGGCTGGTTCAAGTCCCTGCAAGACGTCCCGACTCGCGCCATCTCCATGTCGGTCAAGCAAATCATGAAGTCGGGCCACATCATCTGCACGGTGCCCGAGAGGCGGAAGGCTCAGGCGGTCAAGGCCTGCCTGGAGGGCGAGATCAGCCCGATGTTTCCGGCCTCGATTCTGCGGCGGCACCCGCACTGCTTCCTCTTCCTGGACCGGGAGGCGGCCAGCCTGCTGTTGCCTTCAACCCTGTCGACGTGATCGAGTCGGAGTCGCGGATGGAATGACGCGGGAGATGATCGCCGCGGCTGGGGAAGGCAAGGTGAAGGTATCGAAGAGCAGACGTAACCTTCGGGCCGATGACGCCCGGCCTGACAAGAGCGGGCACCTGTGGTAGGCTGCACCCAGTCCATCACTGGCGCTCAGCGAAGGAGGATGTCATGGCAAAAACGATATCGATGGCTGGCATTTATCCCCCGATTCCAACGCCCTTTGACGCCTCGGGGGAAATGGACTTGAAGGCTTTCGCGCGCAACTTCGAGCGTTGGAACCGGTTCCCCCTCTCCGGCTACGTGATCCTGGGCAGCAACGGGGAATTCCCCTACCTCAGTGAGCCCGAGAAGCTAACCTTGTTCGAGGCTGCGCGAAAGCTCATCCCCTCCGACAAGCTCTTCATGGCCGGGACGGCCTGCGAATCCGCCCACAGCACCATCGCCTTGACCAAGAAGGCAGCGGCCCTGGGCGCAGATGTGGCCATCCTCATCACGCCGAGCTATTACAAGTCCAGGATGGATGCGGCAGGCCTCTCCCATTACTACCAGTCGGTCGCCGATGCCTCACCGATCCCCGTGAGCATGTACAACATGCCGGCCAACACCGGTGTGGACATGGCGGCGGATGTCATCATCAAGCTCTCCCAGCATCCGAACATCGTCGGGCTGAAGGACAGCGGGGGCAACCTGGCCAAGATCGGCGAGGTTGTCCGGTATGCCAGGCCCGGTTTCCAGGTGCTGGCTGGATCGGCCGGCTTCCTGTATCCCGCCCTGTGCATGGGCGCCGTCGGCGGCGTGCTGGCCCTGGCGAACATCGCCCCCCAGCAGTGCTGCGACATCGTGAGCCTCTTCAAGCATGGCAAGCACGAGGATGCCAGGGAACTGCAACAGCGCATGATTCCACCGAACACGGCGGTTACGGCCCGCTTCGGCGTGCCCGGACTCAAGGCGGCCCTGGACATGCTGGGATACTACGGTGGCCCCCCGCGGAGCCCGATGTTGCCGCTTCCCGACGCGCAGAAAGAAAGCCTGCGAAACATCATGGTCGAGGCGGGGATCCTTCAGACCTGACCATCTCAATCGCACCACCGAATCACGGGTGACACGGGCCGGGGGATAGGGACAGGGGACAATCCCTGATCCCTATCCCCCTTTTTATCCGACGGCCCGGCGGAAGTCCTCTACCACGTGGTGCTGGAGCAAGATTCCCACCTCGCCACGTGGCATGAGTAGTGAGGCACGAAAAGAGGAGAAGGATGGCCATGCAGATTCGCTGGGGTCTTGTAGGGCTCGGCCGTCTGGCCGAAGAGCATCTTGCCGGTGCGTTCGCGGCTTCCCACAACGGGCGGCTGGTGGCTTGCGCCGGTCGAACCGCGGACCGCGCCAGGGAGTTCGCCGCCACGCATGGCGTGCAGTGTTCCCACAACTCCTACCTAGAGTTGGTGCGAGACCCGCAGGTGGATGCGGTCTACGTTGCTACGCCCAACCATCTGCACCATCCCGTCGTCTTGGCTGCAGCAGCGGCCGGCAAGCACGTTCTGTGCGAGAAGCCCATGGGTTTGACGGCAGCTGAGGCGGAGGAGATGGTGGAGGCCTGCCGTAGGGCCGGAGTCGTCCTCAGGGTGGGACTCCAGTCCCGCTTCCAGCAGGTGCTCCAAGCGGCGGCGGCGGCGGTCCGAGAGGGCCGCTTGGGCATCGTGCGAGAGGTCTCAGTCCAGCGCTACGGTCCTATGCGCGCCAGCCGTTCTCCGTGGCAGATGGACCTGACCACAGCTGGGTCCGGTGTTCTCGGCGGTCTTGGGGTGCACGCCATCGACTTCGTCCATTGGGTTGTCGGCGACCGCATTGAGCGGGTCTTCGGGCTTGCGTATCCGGGCAGAGGAACGGGCCAGCCGGACGAGAGCGTGACGTTAGTCTTGGAGTTCGCCGGTGGGTGCCAAGCTGCAATACGGTGCGGGCGTGGTCTCCCCATTGGCACCAATGACCTTCAAGCCTTTGGCACCCGAGGTATGCTGGCGACGGGACCACTGCGCTGGGGGCCCACGGACAGGTTGACGGTGAAGACGGTGGACGGGACCGAGGAGCGGGAGTTCCCCCGGGAGAATCTCTACCAGCGGGAGATCGAGGCTCTTGCCGAGGAGGGGGTAGGCACCCGCACGGCGGCCGCCTCCGGTGAGGATGGGCTCTGGTTGGCCCGAGTGACCGACGCGCTGATTCGTTCTTTCGAGACGGGGGTGCTCGTTCCCGTGGAGGGATAGAAACACTCGATCTGGTTGTGCCGCTGATGTAGGGGCGGGACGGTATGCCCGCCCCGGTACCTCGGATCGTCGCGCTGACGAACGAGAAGGGCCGGCGGCTCTGCCGGCCCCTGCGCGCACGGTGGGGACGGCTCCCTTCGATCGTGGAGGTCTGCCGCCATCGCGAACGGTCTTCGAGTTGACGGCCCTCGCCGAAGAACTGAGTATTGACAGCCAGGAACCCGCCGCTGTACATTTCCGGCTCACGGGGGCACATCCTTTCTGTCCGAGTGAACCGTTTCTTCACGCTGCCCGAGCCGGCTTTCACCAGTGTTGTGTCATTGGCGGGGTCAGTCTCCGGGTGCCCTTTGGTGTAGGAGGAGTGGGTAATGTCGGTCCCCTTTAGCACTGAAGAGCAAGCGCTCGTCGATGCCGTATCCACCGAGAGGCTCACGGAATCGAACAGGACCATCGCTCAGTGGGTTCGCCTTTCCGGCACGCCGGAGGAGGCCCGGGCGTTTGACTGGCTGGAGGGCCAACTGAATGCGTACGGCCTGGAGGCCAAGCGGCACAGCTTTTCAGCCCTGGTGTCTTGGCCGGAGTCGGCCTTCCTTCACGTCAGGACTGCCGACGGGAAGACCGAGGAAATCGTCTGTGCTACCCACGGTTTTGCCACTTCCACGCCGGAGGGGGGTCTGGAAGGCGAGTTGGTCTACGTCGGCCGGGGCACGGAAGAAGAGCTGGCCAAGCGAGACGTTCGCGGGAAGATCGCGCTGGTGGACGGCATCGCGGCACCCAACCGGGGGTTGGTGTTGGAGGCGGCCGATGTTGCCGCATCCATCTGGATAGCGGGGGAGCGTCTGCACGAGCGGCTGATGTCGCCGGTGTGGGGCACGCCGACACCAGAAACCGCCCACCTTCTGCCCAGGACTCCATCCATTTCTATCAAGGGGCCGGACGGTGCTCGCATCAAGGAGGCCATGCACAGGGGACCTGTCCAGGTGAAGATGGTGACCAAGGTCTTCCAGGGTTGGAAGGACATTCCCATATTGACCGGCGACCTGTGGCCTGCTGCCGAAGGCCCTGAAGCCCGTACCTTCGTCATGCTGAGCGGCCACGTGGACTCCTGGTACTACGGAGCCATGGACAACGGGAGCGCCAACGCGACCCAGCTCGAGGTGGCCCGCCTGCTCGCGGAGCGCCGATCGTCGCTTCGGCGCGGCCTCCGGGTCGCCTTCTGGTCAGGGCATTCCCACGGGCGCTACGCTGGCTCCGCCCTCTACGCCGACCACATGTGGCACGATCTCCACGACAACTGTGTCGCTCACGTCAACGTCGATTCCACCGGCGGCAAGGGGGCGACGGTGCTCAGCGAGGGCAACAGCATGGCCGAGATGCGATCTTTCGCCAGCGACGTCATTGAGGCGGTCGCAGGCCAGCGGCTCTCGCCCCGCCGCTTTGGGCGCGCGGGGGACCAGTCCTTCTGGGGACACGGCATCCCCTCGCTGTTGATGACGCTCTCGGAGCAGCCGCCCGAGGCGGCTGATCCCGTGCTGGCCGCCTTGCATCGCCAGATCAGCGGCGGCCACGGGAAGAGCGGCGGCCTCGGCTACTGGTGGCACACCCCTGAGGACACCATCGACAAGATCGACCCCGAGTTCCTGCGGCGCGATACCGTCATCTACACGCTGCTGACCTACCGATTGTCCGCCTCGGCCATCCTGCCGCTCGACTATGTGGCGGTGGTCGACGAGTTGAAAGGCGTGGTGGGCGACCTGCAGGCGAAGGCCGGCGACAGCTTCGATCTCTCTCCGGTGGCCGAGAGACTGGCAGCCCTGGGTTCGGCGGTGGAGAAGCTCCAGCGCCAAATCATGGAGCTACAGAAGGGCAGCGTGAGCGACGGGGCTGCCTGCGTGGTGAACGGCTGCCTGATGGAGCTGGGTCGGACGCTCATCCCCGTCAACTACACCCGGACCGGACAGTTCGACCAGGACCTGGCCGTGCCAACGCAGCCTCTCCCGGGGCTCCAGCCCGTCGCCAAGCTGCCATTTATGGAGAAGACAAGCGACGAACGGCAGTTCCTGATCACACGACTCGTCCGAGAACGGAACCGGCTCGTCCACGGCGTCCTCTCGGCGACCCGCGCTGTCGAGGCGGCGCTGTGTGCGGTGGAGCGGGGCTCGTAGAGGCGCGCCTCCACGTGCAACATCGGTTGTCTCGAGTGCTGAACCTGTGACAAGGAAAGGAGAGGAAACATGGCCAACGAGGAAACCCGTGAACTGCACAGAAAGCTAGAACAGTCTATGGATCGAAGGGAGTTCCTCACGCTGGCCTCCGCCATGGGCCTCACCCTGGGGGCGGGGTTATCGGCCCCGGCTGCAGGTGCAGCAGCAACCGCGCCGGGAGCCGGCCAGCCCAAGCGGGGCGGCACCCTCAAGTTCCCCGTCGACGCCAACGTTACCCCGTGGCCGCCCATTGGGCTTCTGCAGAACCTCCTGGTGAACAAGTCCATGATGAATGCCCTGCTTCGCTACAGCCCTGAGGATTGGTCGCCGCAGCCCGACCTGGCGGAGAAGTGGGAGATCTCCAAGGACGGCCTCACCTGGACCTTCCACCTGCGCAAGGATGCGCACTGGCATGACGGCAAGCCCTTCACCGCCGAGGACGTCAAGTTCACCCTGGACCTCTTCCGCGATCCCAAAGTCGCCAGCTCCTTCCGCGGCAGCGTCGTTGCCGTCACCAACGTCGAGGTGGCGGGTCCTCATACCGTAAAGATGACGACCGAGACGCCCAACTCGGCGCTGCTGGAGGTGCTGGCCTACCTCATCTTCATGCTGCCGAAGCACCTGCTGGCGGGGGGCGAGTACACTCCCACCAAGTTCCCCCAGGAGTTCATCAAGCATCCCATCGGCACCGGCCCCTTTAAGTTCGCCGAGCATATTCCGGGCGACCACTTCACCGTGGTGGCCAACGACAACTATCACGAGGGCCGGCCGTACCTGGATTCCATCATCTTCAAGGTCGTCCGCGACGGCAACTCCAGGGTCGCCCAGGTGAAGACGGGCGAGTTGGACATGGCCTTCCCGAACCTGTCGCAGCTGCCGGCCGTCCAGGGCGCACCCAATCTCAACGTCTATAACCGCAGGCGCATGGACTACCGCTACCTGGGGGCGTGGTACAAGGACCCGAAGATCGGCCCCTTCTTCGCTGAGAAGAAGATCCGGCAGGCCATTGCCCACGCCATCGACGCCAAGGGGATCATCCAGCAGGTGACCAAGGGCAACGCCGACCGCAGCAATGGCCCCTTGCCTCCTGCCCTGAAGAAATGGTACGTCAAGGATGCGCCAGTCTCCGACTACGATCCCGACAGGGCCGGGAAGATGCTGGCGGAGGCCGGATTCAAGAAGGGAGCCGACGGGATCCTGGAGAAGGGCGGCCAGAAGTTCAGCTTCGAGTGCTTAACCGACCAGGGCCAGCCGGACATGGTGCAGGTGGCGCTGATCCTGCAGCAGAACATGAAGGACATCGGCGTCGAGATGAAGGTGAACGCCACCGAGTTCAACCGCGTGGTCGACGCCTACCGGGTCAAGAACGTCTTCCAGACCATCCACTGGCTTTACGTCACGCCGTCCTCGCCCGACCAGAGCCAATACTGGGTCAAGGACGGCTCGCTCAACCACTGGGGCTACTACAACCCTGAGATCGACAGGCTGTACAAGGAGGCGCTCGCCAGCTTCGAGTACGAGAAGCAGAAGGCGCTGTACACCAAGCTGTACACCATCCTCGCCGAGGACCAGCCGGTCAACTTCATTTACCATCCTCACGAGTTTCAGGCCGTCAACAAGAGGGTGAAGGGCTGGCCGGAGACCCACTACCGCGATTGCGCCCTCTGGTACCACAAGGTGTGGCTCGAGGGCTAGCCCTCCGTTGTGGGAGAGAGCTCCCGCTCGCGATGCACTCTCTCAGCCTGGCAGGGGTGGGGAGGCGACGCTGGAAGGCGCCGCTTCCCCACCACCCAAGACCCTTCTCCCCCCGAAGGGGACAATTGCCTCTATCAATTCTGGGCGAGACGGAGGAGCGGCGATGCCCATCAGCCCGGATATCGAACACGCCATCGAAGGGCGCCGCGACGAATTCCTGAACACCCTGTTCCGCCTGCTGCGGCAACCGTCCATAAGTACCCAAGGGGTCGGGGTTGTCGAGTGCGCTGAGCTGGTCAAGACCATCCTGGAGGAGCACGGGATCAGCGGGCGCGTCATGCCGACCGCCGGGCTCCCCGTGGTCTACGGAGAGCGGACCGCGGGACAGGATGCCAATACCATCCTGATCTACGGCCACTACGACGTGCAGCCTCCCGAGCCGTACGAGGCCTGGATCTCGCCGCCCTTCGAGCCGACCGTCCGAGACGGCCGCATTTACGCGCGGGGCGCGGGCGACAACAAGGGGCAGTTCCTGGCGCACATTCTGGCCATCAAGGTGCTCGCGGACCTGGGCAAGCTGCCCAGGCTCAACATCAAGCTCCTGCTGGAGGGCGAGGAGGAATCCTCCAGCCCCAACCTCCCCGGCTTCGTTGAGAGCCATCGGGATCTTTTCAAGGCCGATCTCATGTTCGCCGCCGACGGGCCAGGTCACCTCTCCAACCGGCCCATCGTCTTCTTCGGGATGCGGGGCAATCTCAAGATGGAGTTGGAGGCTAGCGGTGCCAACCGCGACCTCCACTCCGGCAACTTCGGCGGGCCGGTACCGAACCCCATCTGGAAGCTGGTCGATTTGCTCAGCACCATGCGCTTCCCCGACGGCCGGGTGACCATCGAGGGCTTCTACGAGCGGGTCGTCCCGCCGACGACGTACGAGCGCGAAGTGATGGGCAAGATGCCCTTCGACGAGACGGCCTTCAAGGAGAACCTCGGCATTGCCGAGTTCGCCGGCCCCAAGGATCTGTCGTACTACAAGAAGATCATGTTCCAACCGACTTTGAATATCACCGGCATCGTCGGTGGCTACGCGGGCAAGGGTGCCAAGTCGGCCATCCCTTCCAAGGCGGTGGTGAAACTGGAAACGCGGATGGTTCACGACATGGACCCCGAAGATACTTTCTCCAAGATCAAGCGCCACGTCCGGCGCTACGCGCCCGATGTCGCCATCCGGAAGCTGGCCGCCACGCGACCGTCGAAGACCTCCCTCGACCTGCCCGTGTCCAGGATGATGATCGAAGCCATCTCCGACGCCTACGGGGTGGAGCCGGTGATCCAGCCGGTACTCGGCGGGTCCAGCCCCAACTACCTGTTCACCAACGTGCTGAAGATGCCGGCCATCTGGGCCACCTACGGTCCTCACGACCAGAACAACCACTCGCCCAACGAGAACATCACCGTCAAGTCCTTCTTCGACGGCATTCGCGCGAGCGTCCTGGTGTTGCAGCGGTTTGCCGCCATGCCTCGCAGCCACGTTGGGCGCGGGCCGCAAAACACTGTGACGTAAGGAGGGGCGAACCGATGGGACCCACCGAAGCCCTGGCGAGCTTCGCCGTCGAGATGGATGGCCGGTCGCTCCCTGCCCCGGTCGTGCACGCCGCCAGGCGAGCCATCCTCGATTGCATCGGCGTGGCGCTGGTGGGATCGCTGGAGCCGGCCGCGCGGGTCGTCACCGCCCAGGTCTTGAGCCAAGGCGGCCTCGCCGAGAGCGCCATCTGGGGGGCCGGGGCGGCGCGAACCAGCGCCCAGAATGCGGCCATGGCCAACGGGACGGCGGCCCACGCTCTGGACTACGACGACTACATCCATGCGATGCCCGGACATCCGAGCGTGCCGGTCCTGCCGGCGGTCGTGGCCGTGGGCGAGCGCCTCGGCGCTTCCGGAGCCGATGTATTGGCGGCGTTCCTCGTGGGCTTCGAGGTGGAGGCCAAGCTGGGGGCGTTCTCCGGGCAGGAGGCCTTCGATGTGGGGTGGCATCCCACCAGCACCCTCGGTGTGATTGGCGCCACCGCTGCCGTCGGCCGACTGCTGGGTCTGGACGTTCTCGAGATGCGCTACGCCCTGGGCATCGCCGTCTCCATGGCGGGTGGCGTCCGCCAGAACTTCGGCAGCATGACCAAACCTTTCCACGTGGGGCGGGCTGCCCAGTCGGCTATCCTCGCCGCGGAGTTGGCGCAGCGGGGTTTCACCTCCAGCCAAGTGGCCATCGAGGGAGAGTTCGGCTACTGGGACATGTTCGCCGGGGCCTTGAACCGCGACGGCGACGCCTTGGCGAGGAGCCTGGGGAATCCCTTCGAGGTGGCGAAGCCGGGGGTGAACTACAAGGCATGGCCCTGCTGCGCCTCCACCTTTGGGGCTGTAGACGCTGCGCTCCAGATCACCGGCGGGCTCTCGGACGAGGTGATCGACAGCGTGATGGTGGACGTGCCGTACACGGCGCCCCTCGTCCTGATCCACCATCGCCCCACAACACCGCTGGCTGCCAAGTTCTCCCTGGAGTACTGCGTGGCGGCGGCGCTGCTGGACGGGTGCGTAACCCTGGGCCACTTCACGGAGAAGGCGGTGAGCCGCCCCGATCTCCAGTTGCTGCTCCAGCGGGTGGAATATCGCGTGCCCGAAGACTGGCAGAAGGGTGCTGGGCCGTGGAAGCAGGGACACGGTCGCGTGGAGGTGCGGCTCAAGGATGGGAGCGTCCGGAGGGGCGTGACAACCGCGCCCAAGGGCGATGCGGCCAACCCCATGAGCGACGAGGAGCTGGCAATCAAGTTTCTCGAGTGCGCCACCCTCGCCTTGGGCGAGGAGCGGGCGAAGGACGCCTTGGAGCTGGTACGGTCCTTTGAACGACTGGAAGAGGTGCGGCGCCTGACCGAAAAGCTGGTGGCGCCCGCACTCTCGAGGTAGTGCATCATGGTCAGGTACATCGTGAACCGCCTGTTTCAATCGGTCGTGCTGATCGTCTTCGTGAGCATGCTGACCTTCTTCTTGATCCATTCGGCGCCGGGCGGGCCGGCCGTGTTATTGGCGCCGGGTATGACGAAGGAGCAGATAGAGCAGGCGCGAAAAGACCTGGGTTTCGACGATCCCATTCCCATGCAATATGCCCGCTGGGCGGGCCGCGTGGTGCGAGGCAACCTGGGCAACTCATATAGCCAGGGGTTGCCCGTGAGCGATCTGCTGGCCAGGCGACTCCCGGAGACGCTGGAGCTGGTTTTCACCGGATTGGCGCTGGCAACGATCGTGGGAGTCATCATCGGTATTGTGTCGGCGAAGAAACAGTATTCGCTGATAGACAAATTGTCGACCGGGTTCTGCTTCTTCGGCATGTCGGTACCGGTCTTCTGGTTCGGGTTGATGCTGATCATTTTCTTCTCCATCAATCTGAAGATCGTGCCCTCCTCCGGTTCGTACACCCTGGGGGCCCCGGCGTCGATTCAGGATCGGCTTTGGCATCTGATCCTCCCGGCCGTTGTGCTGGCGACGGCGAACCTGGCCCTGATCGCTCGCTACACTCGATCCAGCATGCTGGAGGTGCTGAACGCCGACTACCTCCGAACGGCCAGGGCAAAAGGATTGAAGGAGAGCGTGGTCATGAGCCGTCACGCCCTGCGGAATGCCCTGATCCCCATTGTGACCGTGGTGGCGCTGATGATCCCGCGCCTGGTGAGCGGCGTGGCGATCACCGAGAGCGTGTTCGCCTGGCCCGGGATGGGCTCGCTGGCCGTCGACTCTGCCGTACAGCGAGACTACCCGGTCGTCATGGGCATCACCCTGATGGTGTCAATGCTGGTTGTGGTGACCAATTCCATCACCGACCTCAGCTACCTCTTCCTTGATCCTCGAGTGAAGCTCAAGTGAGGCGGATGGAACGGTGGGAGCAGTCAGAGCAATCTCGACAACTGAAAGCCTCGAAGCTCCAGCGCTGCGAAAGCGTCCGGGCGTTCTCCGTCGTTTCAGTCGGAATCTCTTTGCGGTGGCCGCCCTTGGCTATCTGCTCCTGGTAATACTGGCGGCAGTCTTTGCCCCGGTGATTACGCCCTACGATCCCAACCG
Organism: uncultured bacterium; assembly: GCA_964644725.1. Lineage (GTDB taxonomy): Bacteria > Methylomirabilota > Methylomirabilia > Methylomirabilales > 2-02-FULL-66-22 > 2-02-FULL-66-22. The sequence goes on along the minus strand of CAZXXV010000022.1, from coordinate 2,728 downwards.
GATCGTGATGGGAGAAACCCTGGTACCGCCGTCGGCGGATCACTGGTTGGGTACCGACGAAAGTGGCCGCGACGAGTTCACTCGCCTGCTCTACGGTGCTCGCATCTCGTTGACCATCGGCGTGGTGGCGATGCTGCTGTCGGTGACACTCGGCACTGCCATCGGGGCGCTGGCCGGCTTCTTCGGCGGTATCGCCGATGCGGTGACCATGCGCCTGACCGATGCCATGCTGTCCATCCCCATCTTCTTCTTCCTGTTGACCGTGCTGGCGCTGTTCGGATCGGCCGTGCCGACCATCATCATCGCCATCGGCCTGTCCAGTTGGATGACGGCGGCCCGAGTCGTGCGAGCCGAGGTCTTGCGAACGATCAACCTGGACTACGTCACGGCAGCGAGAGCGCACGGTGCCGGGAACTGGCGGATCGTTTTGCTGCACCTGTTGCCGTCGGCAGTACCCTCCATGATGGTTGCCTCGACCATCGGCGTGGGGCAGGCGATCCTCACCGAGTCGGCGCTGAGCTACCTGGGGGTCGGGGTTCAGCCGCCCATCGCCTCGTGGGGCAACATGCTGAGCAACGCCCAGAACTACTTCTTCCCGGCCCCGCTCCTCGCCATCTGGCCGGGCATGATGATCCTGTTCACGGTGCTCAGCTTCAACGTCATCGGCGACACAGCGCGAGACACCCTAAGTCCGTACCAGAGTTAGGGGAGGATCACATGCCCGCGACCGTCAGCCTTGTAGCCGATCTCAGGCCAGTCACCCGTTGCGTGCAGCAGCGGCTGCGCGAGGGTGACGTGGGCTTCGCGGCGATGGTAGAGGAATTGAAGGCCAGCGATCTCGTCATCGCCAACCTGGAGACGCCCCTCTCCAAACGGGGCAACCCTGTTCCAAAGTTCCGGAACCTCCGATCCGATCCGGAGGTGATCCAGGATGTGAAAGCCCTGGGGGTCCATGCCGTCACCCTGGCCAACAACCATATGATGGACTACGGGCCGGAGGCCCTGGCCGATACCCTCAAGACTTGCGATGAGGCGGACATTGCCCGCTGCGGGGCCGGTCTCGATCTAGAGGAGGCCTGCCGTCCCCTCACCTTCGACGTCCAGGGACACCGGGTCGGATTGCTGAACCTCGCCACCACGGTGCCCATGGGCTTCGACGCCGGGCCCGGCAAGCCGGGGCTGGCGCCCCTCCGGGTGGATTTCGCTCTGGAAATCGATGCCAATTTCATGGTAGAGAGCCCTGGCGCCATGCCGATAGTCCGTACCTGGGTGCGGGTTGAGGAACAGGAAGCTCTCTGTCAGCGGATCCGACGGCTCAAAGCAGAGGTGGACGTCGCGATGGTGTCCATTCACTGGGGCGTGCCAGATTTCTGGCTGTCGCCGGCCCAGGGCGTGCTGGCCCAGTACCAGCAGCCCCTGGCCCACGCCATGATCGAGGCAGGGGCAGACGTGGTCTACGGGCACCATTCCCACACCCTGCACCCCATCGAGGTCTACCACGCGAAGCTGATCTTCTACAGCCCCGGCAACTTCTTCTTTGAGTTCGACAAGCCTCGACCCTACATGGAGCTGAAGTCCTTCATCGTGAAGGCCAGGGTCGGCGACGACCTGGCCATCGAGCTGGTGCCGCTGGTCCACGACGACCGGGGAGTTCCCAGCCGCGCCTTCGGCGCCGAGGCGAAGGCCGTCCTGGACAGGCTGGTCGACCTCTCGGCGCCTTTCGAGACCAGGCTGGCGATCGAGGGCGATCGGGCGTCTCTGCAGCTGGCTTGAAGTGTCGCAAGTCAAGCCCCCTCGGGCTTGACGTGCCGGAGGGAACTCATGGGAGTGGAATTGACTGATCGGGTAGCCATCGTAACCGGAGCGGCCCAGGGCATCGGGGAGGCAACCGCCAAGAAGCTGGCGGAGAGGGGCGCCACTGTGGTGGGCCTGGACAAGCAGGGCGATCTCCTGAAGAGCGTGATGACCAGCATCGGGAAGGGCGTCACCATGGTGGTGGACGTGACTGACGCCGAGGCCGACCAGCGGGCAGTGAAGGAGATCCACGAGCGATTCGGCCGCATCGATATTCTGGTCAACGTGGCCGGCGGCACCCTGGGAGCGGCCCGCGGTGTGGATACCCTGACCGTCGCCGACTGGCACAAGGTGATGGATCTGAACCTTCATGCGCCCTTCTACCTGAGCCTGTCGGTGGCGCCCATCATGAAGGCGCAGCGGTGGGGTCGGATCATCACTGTGGGCTCCGGGGCGGGGCGCAGCCACAGTCGCAGCCGTATCGTCCCCTACGCTGCGGCCAAGGCCGGCGCGCACGGCCTGATGCGGCAGTTGGCGGTGGAGTTGGCACCCTTCAACGTGCTGTGCAATGTCGTCGCGCCCGGCCTCATCCTCAGCCCTCACGGGGTGGCCGACTGGGCGCGGCGGAGCGACGCCGAGAAGGAGATGGAGATGAGCACCATCGCCATCAAGCGGCTCGGTGACCCCTCGGAGATCGCGAACGTCATCGCCTTTGTGGCCTCAGAAGAGGCCGGCTACGTTGTGGGCCAGACCATCATGGTCGACGGCGGCCACTGGATGTTCTAGCCCCAATCCGAAAGCGCGCCGTGAAAGGTGCTGTGTTCTAGCCGGTGGAAGTCCGGCCTGGGGAATTGTCGGTGCACCCCAGTAGCTACCGGGGGGGCAGGAAGGGTAACCGCCCTGTCAAGGCCCTCGGGACATGGGTCCGCCTTAG